>DATFQU010000270.1:0-7786 GCA_035264005.1 Candidatus Acidiferrales bacterium | reverse complement strand
GAAGTAGCAAGGTAGAGCAAGACACTCAGGCAGTTCCGACGGCTCATCGTTTGCCTCCCCGCAAAACTGGTGAATCTATCACGATAGCGGCCTGCCTGCGCCAAAGAATTGGCATGCGGCCGGCAAGGGTGTCTTTTTACTCGTGGCAAGAAACGAAAGGTTTGGGTGCTCCGCTACCGTGAGGATGTGATGCCACAGGATGGACAAATCGCTAGAGTCAATCGGTCCCTAATCTTGGGATCGGTTGAGGATATTCCTAACCGGCGTATTGCGCTGCGGCTTGTGGAGTCACAGTTAAGCGGGACGCCATCAAGCGGCTCGAAAGCGTGGTTCTGTTCCCAAATGTTCCCAATTCTAAGGAAGCGGTAGAAGTTGCAAATTAGAAGTGCCTGATTTGTTTTGGGATAAATGGTCGGGGCGAGTGGATTTGAACCACCGACCTCCTGGTCCCGAACCAGGCGCTCTAGCCAGGCTGAGCCACGCCCCGACAAACTACGAATTGTAACCGCAAAACAGTTTACAGTGCCTCGCGCCGAGCCGCAACGCCCGCAGTTTATTTGCTGAGGAGAATCGTAATCGTACCCATCGCGTTGTTCGAGGCCACGACGTCATCTTCACCGTTGCCGGTGAGGTCCGCGAGCGTCACAGATCCCCACCCCGTCGGAACACTGCGACTGAAAACATCGAAGGTTCCGTTCTTGGTGCCCATAAAGAAAATCAGCCGGTCATTCTGCGCGCACGAAACAACCATGTCGTACAGTCCATTTCCACGAATATCTCCGATGGCCACTCGGCTGGGGCCGCTGCAACCCGCAAGTGAAAAGGGCGAACCCGGCATGGTTGTCAAGCCGCCTTTTCCGTCGCCCAGCAGTACTGTGACGCCCAATTTCTTTGGATCTTTCATGTCGCGCTCGTACGGGATGACCGCCACGTCGGGATTCCCGTCGCCATTGACATCACCTACGGCGAACATCCACGGCGTGTCACTCGCGGGAAAAGGTGAACCCGCCGCTTTCACAAATCCGCCTTTTCCTTCCCCGAGCAAGAGCCCGACCGTGCCACTGGTTTGATTGACCGTTACAAGATCAAGCTTCCCATCCTTGTTGAAGTCCGCTGCGCCCACACCCGAGTCCGTGTGCAAATCCGCGGGCAAGAACTTCCCGGGAAGAACCAGATTGCCCTTGCCGTCTGTCGGTATCAGCAGAACCTGATTGTGCCCCCAACTATCGGTGACCACGGCCGGCTTGCCGTCGCCCATAAAGTCTCCGACAACCACTCCGTGGGGATGCGGATACGATTTTGTCGCGAAGGGTGAATGCGCCGAAGGCTTGAATCCTCCTTTGCCGTCGCCCAACAGAATGGTGAGGTACGGAGTTTGCGTATTCGCAATGACCAGATCCGGGTTGCCATCCCCATTCATGTCCGCGACAGCGATGTCGTTGGGATTCGCGTTGCATGGAAACGGTGAGCCGGGCGCTGGCGTGAAATGGCCGCGGCCGTCGCCCAAAAGAACGCTCACTGTGCCGTCGTCCATATTGCCGACGATAATGTCTGGCTTTCCGTCGTGGTTTATGTCCGCGATGGCGATTGGGCCGGGACTCTTTCCTACTCGTGTCACCACCTGATCGAAATCAGGAGCACTCGAATCAGCTGAGCCGCCGGCCGCGGCACACGCCGTCATCGCTGTGAGCACCACAAAGAGAATCAGTATCCTCATGATTTTCTGGACAAGCCTTCGGGAATGGCTCGCTTCAGGAATGAGAATACCGTTCGGCGTCTAAGTCAAGAGTCCGCGGCGCCCACGAATGTCCTCGTTGCAATTGCGCTTCTCGCGCTCGCGAGTATAGAATCCCGCGCGACGTCCTACAGGAGGCCGTAGCAATGAATCGCAAATACTCCCTATTGGCAATCATTCTTTGCGCCGTCTTTCTTGCAGCGCTTGTTTCGTTTTCTCCTCCGGCCCGCGCTCAGCAGCTCGATTCCAAATCTCTCAGCGTTCTGAAATGGCGTCTCGTTGGTCCTTATCGCGGAGGCCGCGTCGAAGCCGTCGAAGGCATTCCCGGCACCAATACGTATTCCTTCGGCTCCGTGGATGGCGGTGTCTGGAAATCCGTTGACGCCGGCCAAAACTGGGAGCCTCTTTTTGACAAAGAGGCCGTGCAATCGATCGGCGCCCTCGCCATTGCACCTTCCGATTCCAACATCATTTATGTAGGTACCGGCGAGCCCTGCCTGCGTGGCGACATCAGCTACGGTGACGGCGTCTACAAATCCACGGACGGCGGCAAAACCTGGATGCACATCGGCCTCGATGACACGCAGCACATCAGCGCCATCATCGTCGATCCTCGCGATCCCAATCTCGTAATGGTCGCCGCAATCGGTCATGCTTTTGGCCCCAGTGAGCAGCGCGGCGTCTTCCGTTCTGCCGACGGCGGCAAGACTTGGCAAAAGGTCCTCTATAAGGACGACAAGACCGGCGGCGGCGACATCGTCTTCGATCCTACAAACTCCAGCATCGTCTACGCCGCTCTCTATCAAGTTGTTCGCGAGGCTTGGGGCTTCGAAAGCGGCGGCCCCGGCAGCGGAATTTACAAATCCACAGACGAAGGCCTGACCTGGACTCAGTTACAAGGCAACGGCCTTCCGTCTGGCGTTCTCGGCAAGATTGGTCTCACCGTCGGCGCCGACGGTCAGCGTGTCTACGCGCAGATCGAAGCCGAAAAAGGCGGCCTTTACGTTTCAAACGACGCCGGCGAACACTGGAACCTGGTCAACGACGACGATCGCTTCCGCCAGCGCGCCTGGTATTTCACGCACATTTACGCCGACCCGAAAGATGTCAACAAAGTCTACGTCCTCGATACCGGCGTCTTCCGCTCCATTGACGGCGGCCGAACTTGGCAGGAAATCACCGGCGGCGATTCTCACATGCTGTGGATCGATCCCACCGACACTGCTCACATGATTGTTGGCGACGACGGCGGCGCGGCTGTCTCACTCGACAATGGTGAAAGTTGGTCCACGCGCGACAATCAGCCGACGGCGCAGTTCTACCACGTCGCCACCGATGATCGCTTTCCCTATTACGTCTACGGCGCGCAACAGGACAGCGGCACCGTCGCCATCGCCAGCCGCGGCAATCCCACCGAATTCTACGGCGTCGGCGGCGGCGAAAGCGGCTGGGTCGTTTCCGATAAATCCGGTGACACGGTTTACGGCGACTCTTACGACGGCGAAATCACCCGCTACGATCGCCAATCTGGCGAAGTCACCGACGTATCGCCGTGGCCTCTCAATCCCATGGGACACGGCGCCGCTGATTTGAAATACCGTTTCCAGTGGACCGCCCCCATTGCCGCTTCTCCTTTCGATGAGAAAACAATCTACTTCGGCGGCAACGTCTTGTTCCGCACCACCGACGCCGGGCATAGCTGGTCCATCATCAGTCCCGACCTCACTCGCAACGATAAGTCCAAGCAGCAATCTGCTGGCGGCCCCATCACAAAAGACAACACCAGCGTCGAATATTACGACACCATTTTCGTCATCGCTCCCTCGCCCGCAGCACGCGGCGAAATCTGGGTCGGCTCCGACGACGGCCTCGTCCACGTCACGCGCGACGACGGTCAGCACTGGGAGGACGTCACGCCAAAAGACATGCCCGAGTGGGCCAAAATCAGCGGCATCTGCCCGTCGACTTTCGCTGCCGGTACAGCCTACCTCGCGGTCAACGGAGAAAAGATCGACAATTTTCATCCTTACGCCTACAAGACCACCGACTTCGGCCACACATGGACCAAAATCACCGATGGCATTCCCGACGGCTCTTACGTACACGCAGTGATTGAAGATCCTAGCCATCGTGGACTTCTCTTTGCGGGCACCGAATTCGGCGTCGACGTTTCATTCGACGACGGCGGCCACTGGCAATCGCTCCAGTCCAATCTGCCCACAGCCTCCGTTCGCGATTTGACCATTCACGGCAACGACTTGCTCGTCGCCACGCACGGCCGTGCTTTTTGGTCGCTCGATGACATCACTCCGCTTCGTCACTTGTCTGATTCCGTCGAAAACGACGCCGTCCATCTTTTCCCGCCCGCAGTGGCCTATCGCGAAGCGGGCGGCGGCTTTGGTTTTCGCGGAGGCGGCGCTGCGGGTGCGACAATCGACTATTGGCTGAAATCCGCGCCTTCCGGTGACGTGTCGCTGGAGATTCTCGACAGCCACGGCAAGACGATTCGCCGGTATTCCACTCGGCGCGAAGGCCGCGGCGGACCGGAAGTGCCCGCCGCCCTTGCCCGTTTCTTCCGCGCCGCGCAACTTACCAAGAACGTCGGCCTCAACCGCTTCTCCTGGGATTTTCGCTACGAGTCCACGCATGAAGTCCCCGGAGCAGTTTCTTGGGGTGGCTCGACGGCTGGTCCCATGGCCACGCCCGGCGCATATCAAGTCAAGCTGACCGTCGACGGCCAGAGTTACACCGCGCCGCTCGAAGTAAAGCTCGACCCGCGCGTCCACGTGACTCAGGCCGACCTTGACAAACAACTGGAGCTCGCGCTTCAAGTTCAGGCCGTCGTCAGTTCCGCGCACGATGCCGTGAATCAGATTCGCGCGCTTCATGCGCAGCTCGACGACATCGAGAAACGCCTGGGCCCAAGTCAGAAGAACATCGCAGACGCGGCTAAGAGTCTCGATGAAAAAGCGGTCGCTATCGAAGACAAGCTGATTCAATCAAAATCCAAGGCCGGTGAAGACCCGCTGAACTATCCCATCATGCTCGCGGATCAGATGATGGCGCTCGAAAGTTCGGTCGACCGCTCGCCGGCCGACCCTACCGAAGCGGACTATTCCGTCTACAATCAGCTGAAGCCTCAGATTGACGAGCAATTGACGGCGTGGCGCGACTTGCAGGCGAAGGATCTTGCGGCATTCAACGAAATGATGCGGCGCAGCAATGTTCCTTATGTCTCCGTTTCCTCCGCGGAGCGGCCTTCACGGCGGCAGCAATAGTTTCGTTTTCAAATAAGAAAAGGCTCTCGGATTTTTCTCCGAGAGCCTTTCTTTTTTCGAATAAACGGCTTCTTAGAAGCTGAAGCTCGCCTGCAAATAAATCACGCGGCTCGCTGCCGTACCCGAAGAGAACGGCCCGCCGGCGATTCCAGTCGACTGGCCAAAAAACGGTGAACCGATGACCCCCGTCGGCGTCGCCAGATTCACGTTATTGAATATGTTTCTTCCGGAGACGCTCAGCGTCAAATTGTATCTCCGGCTGACTGCATTTTGTCCGCCGCGCCCTCCGGGACCGCCTCCAAACACCATTCCTCCGCCGCGCCCACCACCGCCTCCTCGTCCTCCCCCGCCGCCGCGCGGACCTTCTCCACCGCCCCCTCCAAACTCGCCGGGGTTCCTTCCGCCTCCGCCCTCTTTACCGAATCCGAATGTTTTGCTCACTCGCAGATTCATCGAGAAGTGATTCGGCCCGGTTTCATAGTTTACCGGAACCAGCTTTTCGCCCGGCTGCGGAACCGTGTCAAAAACACCGAGCGGTGTTGTCACCGCGTTCGGTTCCGTCGGCGATGCCGCAAACGACGGTCGCTGGTTGAATTGCGAACTTCCGATCAAGTCTTCAGGAACTGTGATGTTGTACGGCTGCCCGGAACTGAAAGTCATAAACGGACTGAACCGTATTCCCCACGGCGCTCCGACTGTTCCACCGAAAAACACACGGTTCCTTATGTCGAATGCCGCCCGGCCGTAGTCCGCGGAAATATCATAAGGGTCGGACGGAAAGCCCGCAGCTCCCGCCGCATCGGCGTTTGCGTAGTTCAGCGAGTAATAGCCAAACAGCGTCAGGTTCTGGCTGGCGCGCACCGTGACGTTCGTCATCACTTGGTTCTGCCGGTAAACGCCTTCCGATTCGAGCTGATAAACATTCTCCGGCGTTCCCAGCGGATAAACCGGCGCAGACGGATACGTCCCCGGCAGCGGGGTGTTGATGTTGTTCGTCAGCAGCTGGTCCCAGCCGCGCGAATTAATGTACGTCACCGCCACCGTCGCGATCTTGGTCAATTGCCGTTCCACACTCACCGCCGTCTGCACCATTCCGGGCGCATGAATCGTTGGCGCCAGCCGGTACACAGTTGGCAATGTCGACGTCGACGCGTTTCCACATTGCGACTCAATCTGGCTCAGGCTCACTGGCATAGCCGGCGTGGTTGCAAAAAAGCACGTCGGCGATGGGATCACTACCTGTTGCTGTAGGATTCCATTGAACCGCGTCGCCTGCATCAGCAAATCTTCCTGGAACCGGTCGTAGAAAATTCCCGTGCCCGCACGAATCACCCACTTGGGTCCGCCCTTGCCTCCTCCGCCGATGCCCCACGCCAACGCAATTCGTGGTGCCCAGTCGGCATGGTCGCTGATTCCGCTCTGAGTTTCAAACCTCAACCCGGGGCTGATCGTTAGATTCGGCCGCACTCGCCAATCATCCTGGAAGTACAGGGCCAGATCAGTATAGGAAACTGACGCGCCTGGAGTGCCCACTGTAATGGCCATCTGGGTAGCGCCACCGCCATTCGTCCCGATTGGCTGGCCGTTCGCGATATTTTGCTCCGTGGTCTGATATTGCACGAGAGATGAGAAGCTGAACATTCCAGAGAAATCCGAAGTCTCGCTGCTGTCATCGATGGTGCGCCGCACGCGCGCGCCGAAATTGAATGTGTGCTTCCGCGTCACCATCTGCGTGTTGTTCTGCACTTCGTAGCTGTTGGACGTGTCCTGAATCGCCTGCTCGTTGTTGCCGCCAGCATTGAACACGCCCAGCACATCTACTGTTGGAAGCGTGCTGGTCGGCACCTGGTTCGAAACGTCGTGAAGGAACTGGAACCGCGTGTCGTTCACCACCGCTGCGCCAATCACCTGGGAATCGTCCACTTGCACTGTCTGTTCTGTGGACAGCGAATTGAACCCCTGCGTCGGAGAATCCAACTCCGAACCGATCTGGTTCTGCTGGTTGTTGCGAAAATACTGATAGCGAACCGATAGCGTGTTGTTCTTGGCCAGCTGGTAGTCGATGCGCGGGCTTACGTTTGTTCGTGTCCGTGGATTCGGAATGGACGCGTTGAATGGAGTTATCCCTGATATGGTTTGCTTGCTGCATGGATTCGTCGACGCCGCGCCCTGCTGCAAAACCGCTCTGCCGCGCACCGCGCCAAACAATTGTGGATTCGTGTCGTTGCTCAGCACGCAAGAATTCAGCACATCCACGTCGTTGATGTTTCTTCGTTGCCCACTAATGAAGAAAGACGCCTTTTTGCTGATTGGCCCGCTCACGTCGCCGTTGAACAGTACGTTGTCGTACGACGGCTCTGTCGGCGCGAACGGATTCATCGAATTGAAGCTCGAATCATTCCCCTGCAGGTTCGCTTGCCCGTGGAATTTATCCGTGCCCGGCTTGGTGAAAATTTCGATTCGCCCGTATCCCAGCTTGTCGTATTCCGTCGAGAACGGATTGCTGTTGATGCGAATCTCGCGAATCGCCGACTTCGGCGGCAATTCTCCCGCCGTGAATCCATCGATATACATTTGACCGCCGTTCGGTCCCGCCGACGGCCCAGCCAGCGCTTGCAGGTCCGATTGCAGTTCATCCGGATCATCCGAAAGCGCATCCAACTCTTTCCCGCTGATCACGATCGCACCGGCATTGTTCGCGGGATTCACGTCCAGCGTCGGCGCTTGAGCGCTTACCGTCACTTGTTGCTGCGATTCCTGAATTTCAAGCGAC
>DATFQU010000269.1:0-6746 GCA_035264005.1 Candidatus Acidiferrales bacterium | reverse complement strand
TTCGTTCCGACTTCGGCCCGTGTGCAGTTTCCGTCCGAGTAGGCCTAGCATTTCCGTCAGCGTGGATTCAACGAAATGGTGCACATCTTCTGCAGAAGATCCATCTAGCCATTTCGGTTCAGCCGCCGTGCGTTTCTCGATCCGTTCCAGAGCCGAACGAATTTGTTCGCCCTCAGTAATGCTCAGAATCCCGCTCCGTTCGAGCGCTCGCGACCATGCCGCGTCGAGTTTTAATTCGAACGGAAGCAGACGCCGATCGAATTTGAACGACTGTTCGAATTCGTAAAATTCTTTATTCGGCGCGCGCTCGAAGCGGCCGCCCCACATCTTTTTTTGTGCAGCTTCGCTCAACGAGCCTCACCTTTTGCGGCGGGGATGGTTATCGGCAGGGCAAACAGATTGATGAAGCCTTCTGCGTCCTTGGGGTTGTAGCCGGTCATTGTAAAACTCGCAAGATTCGTTCGATAGAGCGAATAGGCGGATTCACGCGAACTTACGTTCACGTTGCCCTTGAAAAGACTCAGCCCGACGGTGCCGGTAACGCGCCGTTGCGAGGATTCAAAGAATGCGTCGAGAGCTTCGCGCAAGGGAGTGAACCACATTCCGTAGTAAACCATCTCCGCATACCGCAGCGACAGATGCTGCTGGAAGTGGAGCGTTTCCCTATCGAGACACAACGCTTCGAGTTCGCGGTGCGCCGCAATGAGCAACGTCCCGCCTGGTGTCTCGTATGCGCCGCGCGACTTGATGCCCACCAGGCGGTTCTCGACCATGTCCATCCGGCCGACTGCGTTTTTCGCGGCAATATCGTTCAGCGTCTCAAGCAGCGCCAGAGGGCTTAGATTCCTGCCGTTGACCGAAACCGGTATACCTGCTTCAAATCCGATTTTCACTTCGGTCGGGTGATCCGGCGCCGCCGCTGGGGAAACCACCCATTGCCACATCGCCTCTTCCGGGGCGTTGGCTGGATCTTCCAGGCAACCGCCTTCGTGGCTCAAGTGCCAAATATTGCGGTCGCGGCTATAAATATTCTTGGTTGTTTGTTCGATGCGAACGTTATGTTCTTTCGCGTAGGCAATCGCCTCTTCGCGCGAACTGATGTTCCACTCGCGCCACGGCGCAATGATCTTGAGCTCCGGCGCAATCGCCTTGACCGCGAGCTCGAATCGCACTTGATCATTCCCTTTTCCGGTGCAGCCATGGGCCACTGCATCGGCCCCCAGCTTGCGCGCCAGCTCCGCCTGCCTTCGGCCCAAGATCGGCCGTGCGAAGGATGTTCCGAGCAGGTACTTATGCTCGTAAACCGCGCCGGCGCGCAGCGTCGGCCAGATGTAATGCTTTATGAATTCTTCCCGCAGGTCCTCGACGTATGCCGTGCTCGCGCCGGTCGCGAGCGCTTTGCGCCGCGCCGCTTCCAAATCTTCCTTCTGTCCCAAGTCGCCGATCATCGCGATGACTTCGCAATGATAATTTTCCTTCAGCCACGGAATGATGATCGAAGTATCGAGTCCGCCCGAATATGCCAAAACGACTTTCTTAGCCAACGCGTTTTCTCCTTAACTGAGCAGTGTGAGTAAAATTGCTTTTTGAACATGCAAACGGTTTTCCGACTGGTCGAAAACGATCGATCGCGGCGAATCGATCACCTCGGCAGCAACTTCTGAATCCCGATGGGCAGGCAAGCAGTGCATGAAGACGGCATTTGCGTCTGCCTGCTCGAGGAGCGCTTCATTGACTTGATAGGGAGCGAAGATCGCTTCGCGCTGCGCCGCTTCATCCTCTTGCCCCATGCTCGCCCAGACATCCGTATATACAACCTGCACACCGTTCGTTGCGTCTTCAGGTGAACGCAAAATGTCAATTTTGCCGCGGTTTTCTCGCGCTATGCGTCTAGCTTCGGATACGACTGTCGGATCCGGTTCGTAACCAGCTGGCGTAGCCACTCGAACGTGAACCCCGAGTCTCGCCCCGACGGTCAGAAGCGAGTGGCAGACGTTATTGCCATCTCCGATGTAAGCCACCTTCAGCCCACGCAGGTTCCCGAAGCGCTCTTCCAGCGTGAAGAAATCCGCAAGGGCTTGGCACGGATGGCAGCGGTCCGAGAGCGCATTGATTACAGGAATCGAGGCGTTCTCCGCCAACTCCTCGAGTAGTTCCTGCTTAAACACTCGCGCAACAATACCGTGAATCCAGCGCTCCAGATTCTTCGCAACGTCACGTACTGATTCGCGCTCTCCCAGCCGCGATTGCGTGTGATCCAGAAAAACCGCTCCGCCTCCCATGCTGGAAATCCCCACTTCGAACGTGACTCTTGTTCGCAGCGACGGTTTTTCGAAGATCAATGCAAGAAACCGTCCCGCTAGAGCGCTGCGATAACGTTCCGGCCGAGCCTTGATGTCGGCCGCCAGATGGTACAGTTCGCGTATTTGTTCCGGTCCCCATTCGCTTCCGGCCAAAAGGTCGTTCGTTAGAGCCGGTATTGTCGCTGCGACTACGTTCATATTTACCTCGCTACGGCGTGAGCTTGCGCTCCGGCCGCTTCTCCGGCTTCAATATCATCGTGCGCCGGTTTCGCCTGAGCTGGCAGCCATTCTTGGCGAGGCGCTTTCGCCAATACTTTGCTGAACGCATTCAGAAACTCCCGCACTTGCTTCGTACGGATTATGAAAGGCGGAAGGAATCGAAGGATGTGTTCGTGCGTGCAATTGATGATTAGTCCCTGGCGGAGCGCCTCTTCGACGATCGGCGCACCTTCGATGGAAAGATCGAGTCCAAGGATCAGGCCTTCGCCGCGCACTTCGCGAATAAAATCGAAGCGAGCTTGCAGCTTTTCCAACCCGTCTTTTATCTCAGCCCCGCGCTCGCGCACATTTTCGAGCAGCCCTTGGTCTTCTACGATTTGCAGGAATTCCAGTGCCACCGCGCACACGAGTGGACCGCCTCCAAACGTCGTTCCATGAATCCCCGGCGTAAATGCCTCAGCGAATTTTTCATTCGCGATTACCGCTCCAAGCGGAAGGCCGCCAGCGAGCGGTTTGGCGACAGTCACGACGTCAGGGTTGTCATGGAATTTCTGGTATGCAAACCTTCGGCCGGTTCGCCCTAGGCCGCATTGAATTTCGTCTGCAATTAATGCTGCGTCATTCGCCGTCGCGAGCTCACGAACCGCTCGCCAGAAGCCTTCACTCACTGCGGCAACGCCGCCTTCGCCTTGAATCGTCTCCATGACGATCGCGCAGACATCCGGGCCAAACTTGCGTCGCAGATCCGCAACGTCGTTGAAGCGAACAAATTCTGCACCCGGCACAAGTGGCTCGAACGGTTCGCGATACTTCGCCGGATAGGTGATCGAAACCGCGCCGAAAGTGCGGCCGTGGAACGAATTCTCAAGGGCCAGAATTCGTGTTTTCGGCCGCAGGCCCGGAACTGCGTTCTTCTTAGCGTACGCTCGCGCGAGTTTCAGCGCGCCCTCGACTGCTTCTGTCCCGCTATTGGTGAAGAAAACTCGATCCAGTCCCGACCACTCAGCAAGCTTCTTCGCGAGCGGACCTTGAAAGGGATTGTGAAATAAATTCGAAAGGTGAACGGCACGCTTTGCCTCTCGCTGTATGACTCGGACCAGCCGAGGATGCGAATATCCCAGCGCATTCACCGCAATGCCGCCAAGAAAATCCAGGTACGCCTTGCCTGTCGAGTCGTACAGATAGCAGCCATTGCCATGCGAAAACACCAGTGACGGCCGCCGGTAAGTGCGCATGAGGTATTTGTCCGCCTGCTGCAAGGCTTCAGCAGGCGAGATTCGCTGTCGCGCCTTTGGAGAACTCTTCTTGGCCCCTCGCATTTTGGTTGTCATCGGGAAGCGATAGCACGCAGTTTGGATTTTGAAGCTTGCAGCACAGGCATGACCCGCGTGCCCGAACCTTTCGCACGATCGCTGACCGAACGAAGAACTCGGCGGCCGGTTCCCCCTACGATTCGGACTTGTTTGACGCCGCCAGCGAGGGCGCGCTTTGCTGCCTCGAGCTTCAAGATCATTCCGCCGGAAACTTTTTGCTCGCGGATCAGTTCCTCGATGTCCGTGCTGTTGACTTGGTCGAGTACTTTTTCACCATCGAGCACGCCAGCGACGTCGGTCAAGTAAATGAGACGGTCGGCATGGCAATATTCAGCCGCTGCTGCCGCCATATGGTCCGCGTTGATGTTGTACAGCTCTCCATCAGGACCCAAGCCGAGGCAGCAGGCCACCGGAACAATTCCAGCCCGCCATAAGGAACTCAGGAAATCGAGGTTCACGCCAGTCAGATAACCGACGTAACCGAGTCCTCCGGCATCTCCTTCGTGGATCATCGATTCCGCCGGGAAGCATGCGGAATCTGCCGCCGAAATTCCTACGGCGCTTTGCCCGGCGAGCGAAACCGCGCTTGCAAGGCGCTTGTTCAGTAGCCCAGCGAACACCATTACCGCGGCATCTCGTGTTTCGCGGTCCGTAACGCGCAGGCCGCCAACAAATCGCGACGTAATTCCCATACGCGCGAGCGTCTGTGTGAAAATCTTACCGCCGCCATGAATGACCAGCACTTCGTGCCCGGCCTTACCCGCTTCGGCAATCTGCCGCGCAATCTGCCGAACAACTGTCTCGTCATCGAGCAAAGCCCCTGCGATTTTTATCACCAGTCTCATATCAGTCCCGTCGATTCCGAATGCCCATGCATCCAGTTGAAATTTTGGACGGCCTGGCCTGCAGCGCCCTTTCCTAGGTTGTCGAGACAGGAAACCACAACGATTCGTTCGCCAGTTTCGTCCAGAGCAAATCCCAAATCGCAAAAATTCGTATGCGCAACGTGCTGCAATTCCGGAAGCTTGCCTGCCGGCCAAACGCGGACCATTGGCCGGTTGGCGTAGAATTTGCGAAATACAGATTCGATTTCTTCGCCGCTCCGCGGCTGGCTGAGCCAGAAAGAAAGTGTGGACAGAATGCCGCGCTCCAGCGGTAGCAGATGAGTGGTGAATATCAAATGATTTGGATTGATACCCGCATGTTCCGTAACTTCCGGTGTGTGCCGGTGCGTGAAAACGCCGTAAGCGCGAAAATTCTCGTTTACCTCGACGAAGCTCGTTTCGCGTTTCGGCTCCTTGCCTGCGCCGCTCGCCCCCGACTTGCAGTCGCATACAACGCCCCGTCCAGTGTCGACCCAGCCTGCCTCGATCAGCGGTCGCATGCCCAGGATTACAGAAGTCGCATAGCAGCCGGGATTCGCCACTAAGTCAGCCCCAGAGAGCGCCTCTGAATACAGTTCCGGCAGACCGTAAACCGCGCGCTTCGTGAGCGACTCTTCCGGCGCTTGCAATTTGTACCAGCAGGCAAAAGTGGCTGGATCCCGGAACCGAAAAGCTCCACTCAGGTCGATAACTCGCACGCCGGCGTCGATCAGTTCGGGAACCAATTCGCATGAAACCTCATGCGGCGTCGCTAGGAATGCCGTTCCCTCGCCGGCTGCAGCGATCGCGTCCACGGACAAAGAGCGGCAAGGCGCCTCTCCCCAGCCGCGCAATTGCGGAAATAGCTGCGTCAAGCAACGCGCCTCTGCGTTCTCTCCGCGGAGATAAAAGGTCGGTCGTTCGATTTCTGGATGTCGCAGCAGGAGCTTGGCTAGCTCGAACCCCGCGTAGCCCGTGGCCCCGATGACTGCGACCCGTTTCGGGTCCTTCATCGGAGCAAGTCCTCCATGCGTTTTTGGATGGCCGCGCGGGCCGCGCGCGTCGGTGTGATGATCAAAACGGTGTCGTCACCGGCGAGCGTTCCGGCCACTTCCTTCCAATGTTCACTATCAACGGCCGCAGCGAGCGGCTGCGCCCCTCCAGGTGGGGTCTTGAGCACCAGCATGTTTTGCGCCGGGCGAATCTCAACCAGGAACTCACGGAGCGCCCTGCTCAATTGGCGAACCGGTGCAGGTTCCTCCGTGGCGACGCCGAGCGGACGGTAACCTTCCGCTGTCTTCACAAGCTTCAATTCGCGCAGGTCGCGCGAAAGAGTCGCCTGCGTCACTCTCACGCCCATGTGTCCGAGGCGCCGCCGCAAGTCGTCTTGATTTGCTACTGGCTCGCCCTCAACGAGCTTCAGGATTTGGCCTTGCCGCATGCGCTTGTGAGATCCCATCCAAGTTCCCGCTGTTTGAATATTCATCTCTATGAATATTTATACGGAGTAGCGCGAGTCGGTGTCAAGAAATAAAAATTGCGGAGTGTGAAAAGTGTCCAGATCCAAGCACACATGTACAGGCACTTTTTAGTATGGCGCTGTTATGCTTGACACACCGCGCCTAAGTAAGCTCTCTTTGCGTGGAGCATTTTTCTGAGAAAGGAAAAGCAGAATGGTTTTGCAAGTGGTGCAGCGCCGGTCGCGCGGTTTTATTTGTCTCAACGCTCATCCAGAGGGCTGCCGGCGAAATGTCGAGCGGCAAATCGAAGCAATTGTCGGCAGAGATGATTCTCGGCGCGGCGGACCGACTAGCGTCCTTGTGTTGGGCGCATCGACCGGCTACGGCTTGGCTTCGCGAATCGCGGCGGCGTGGGGTTTTGGCGCGAAGACCGTGGGTGTTTTTCTGGAGCGTCCTCCGGAGGGAAACAAGACCGCGAGCGCCGGATTTTACAATACGGCGGCTTTTCATGGCTTTGCCCGTCAAGAACGATTATTCGCGGCAAGCATTAACGGCGATGCGTTTGCGGACGAGACCAAACGCGCGACA
>DATFQU010000268.1:0-7347 GCA_035264005.1 Candidatus Acidiferrales bacterium | reverse complement strand
GACGCCATGCCTGCAATGCTCGCGCAAATCCTGGGTCCGGGCGTGCGCGGCATCGTCGTCGCCGGCATGCTCGCCGCCACGATGTCCGTCAACAGCTCCTACCTTCTCGGCTGGAGCGCCGTGATTTCGCAGGACGTCGTTCTCCCGTTGCGCGGCATGATGGGAAAATCGCCGCTCGGCTCGCGTGGTCAGCTCGTCGTGAATCGCATCGCCAATCTCTTCGTCAGCCTGTTCCTGATGTTCTGGGGCTTGTATTACACGCCGCCCGGCGCCGTTTATCTCTACTTGAATATCACCGGAACGATTTTCCTCGCCGGCGCGTTTGTTTCCGTCGTCGGCGGACTTTACTGGTCGCGAGCCAACACTCTCGCGGGTTATCTGGCGATGATTCTCGGCGCGGCTGGCGCCATCATTCCGTTCTTTTTCCTCCACTGGAATGAGAACGTTACAGGCTTTATGGCTTTCGGTCTCGCCGCCTGCGGCTTCCTGCTCGGCTCGCTCGTCGGACGCCCATCACCACCATCGGACGCAATTCGCTCAGCCGGCAAACGGCTCACAGAAGCAGCATCATGAAATGTTTTGAGGAAACGCGATGAAATACTGGGAAGTTTTTTGGACTCTTTGCCTTATTGTCGCAGGGGCGACGTTCGCTTTCATCACTCTAGTCGTGATCATAAAAGGCGTGCCAGACCTTCGCGAAATGCTGCGACAGCTCCGCCGCCAAAATCTTCAGCGTTAACTCGCTACTTCGCCTACAGATCTCGTCGCTGAAAATGGCAAATGCCAATAAACAGGGCGATCAGCAGATAAGAACCTGCGTATCCGATCATCGTCGGGCTTGGAATCGAAACATTCGCGAAGGGCGAAAACGGCAGCGAACCCGCGAGCGGCGTTTGCATTTCAAATGCCGCGCGCCGCCAAATCGATTCGCTCGGCATCACCAGACTCGTTGCTACTCCCACCGCAACCAGGCGCGCACTCTCCGTGAAGCCGCTCATTTGCTCCAGCCAGCCGCCCATGAACGCCAATCCGTGCAGCCCGATTACAATCACGCCATTGGTCAGCGTCGAAAACCACGTGCCGAATAAAAACGTTATCGTCAGCGTAAGCAGGCACTCCAGAAATACCAGCACTCCGCCATGAATCGGGTGCTCCGGCAACACGCGGCCCATTGCATACGCAACTGCAACAGTTCCGCCGAACGTCAAAACCACAAACCCGGCGATCATCGCCGCAAATCCAATCCACTTCCCTGCAAAAATCTGCCAGCGTGGCAGCGGCTTCGTTGCGATCGCATGAATCGTGCCCGAGCTGATTTCTCCTGAGATTGTGTCCACCGACGTAAAGATCGTCATCAGAACTGCCAGCAAATCCACAACGTAAAGGCCAATCATCAGCATGGCACTCAGGATCTGATATCGGATAAACGGAGCAGTCCCGTGCGAATCGAAATCCTCGATTTGAAAGTGCATCGCAAGGCCGAACAGCGCCAGAAAGCCCAGCCCCGCGATCAGCGCAGTCCACAAAATCTTCTTTCGCGCTGCCTCACGAAACGTAATGCCCGCCATCACCCAGCAGCCCATCACAATCCCCGATCCTCACCCATGATTCGCATGAACAAATCCTCGAGCGACGCCTTTTCCGCCGTAAACGAGTAAACGTCCGCTCCCGAGCGAACCAAATGCCGCAAAATCTCGGGCAGACCATCTCCCGACCGCGCGCTCGCCGTCAGATACTCTCCTTCGAGACTTGCCCCTGTGGCCCACGGTGCCAGCGCCGAGATTGCTTCATCCGATAAATTCCGCACGTGCGCTGTGACGTGCACTTCTTCTTCCGTGCCCATCGCTCGCAGTTCCTTGGAAGCCACCACCTCGCCATCCTTCAAAAACGCAACGTTGTCGCACGTGATTTCCACTTCGCTCAGCAGGTGCGAATTCAGGAACACCGTCGCGCCCCACTTGTTTTGTGTGCGAATCACATCGCGAACCAGCCGGCGGCCCATTGGGTCGAGTCCCGACGTAGGCTCATCTAAGAAAACGATCTCCGGCTCATGAATCAACGCTTGCGCCAAACCGATTCTCTGCATCATGCCTTTCGAAAAGGCGCGAATCCGTTTGTCCTTATGTGGAGTTAATCCGACCAAGTCCAGCATTTCGGGAATTCGTTCTCGAAGCCGCGCAGCAGGCATTCCGCACAGCCGTCCGTGCAATCGGAGAAGTTCGGCAGGCGTCAGCCAGTCATAAAAGCGAAAATGTTCCGGCAAAAATCCGATCTTGCGCCGCGTTTCGACATCACCAGCGGGTTTCCCGAGTACAAACGCCTCGCCGCTCGTTGGACTCACCAGGCCAAGAAGCATCTTGATGGATGTACTCTTGCCCGCTCCGTTCGGCCCGAGAAATCCAAAAATCGATCCTCTTGGAACGCAAAGTGCCAGGTTGCGCACCGCGACCTTGTTTCCATATTCCTTGCGCAGTCCCTGAGTCTGTATTGCCAAGCTCTGCGAGGCGTCCAGCGGCTTCTCCTTGGTTTACTGAAGCGAGTTGGCCAGCGAAACAGCGTCGCCGGAGTTTCCGTACCCCGTAAGCGAATATACAGTTCCGTTCTTCGTCCACAATAGCGTGTACGTCGGCCCGCGCCGTCCCGCCATGTTGAGAAGCGTCCCCTGCACGCCATTCACCTTCACCGTCTCGTACGACCGCATATAGCGCGGCACGGAAACTCCCAGCGTTGCCTTCCAATCCACATTGTGTAGAAATTCTTGCGCCTGGCTCGGCGTCATCCCCGCAAGTTCCAGTCCGACTTCAGCAAGTTGCCGCAAATCGAGGTTCGCCGGGGCGTTCACCGTCGGGCTCGGCCCCTCGTTCAAAATGACGCAGTCATCGTACTGCATCGTGGACGGCGTCGGAGTCGCCACATCTGCCGTCGCGCTCGGCTGCCCCGGACACGTCCCGTAACGCGCACGCACTTCCCGCGGAATCTTCACTTCAACCGCCGCGCCGTCGACCGACTGCGGCAGCGTCAGCTCCGGCCGTCCCGCCTCCTGCAGAATCGCCTGCAACCTCGCGCGATCAACATTCAGCGTGAAAGCGTGTACTCCCGTTACTACCAGTCTCGGCGCATCTTTCCGATCTCCCAGCAACTCAGCATGGAACCCCGCCAACTGACTCGCCGTCTTCGCATCGCTCGCGCTTTGCGTCGGCTCACTCGTCGTCGTAGTCACTTTGTCGGAAATCATTTGGCTGACCATGCCCTGCAGCGTCGAGTTGGCATTTGGCCCCACGAAGTTCGACAAGTCCACGTTCACCGCTTGAACCTTCTGAACGCGCAGCGAACCAAAAAAATTCCGCGTCAATTGTCGAGTGACGGGCAGGCTGGCCCACGCAATGACGATGACCACTACGATCCCGATAATCCACAACCCGCTTCGATGCTTTCCAGAATTCCCCATGGTTTGTCCCTCTCCTTCACTCGTGAGACGCTCGACAGAACCACCACGTTGCGCGCGAGAACAGACCGTCTACCCGCGCTTTGCGTCAGCAATCCATTCGTCAAACCGCTCCAGCGCTCTCTTCAGCTTTTCCCGGCCTTCTCCGAATCCGATTCGTATATATCCCGGCATCGCAAACTGGTCGCCGGGAACCAGCAACACGTCTTTCTTCGCGCGCAGCTCTTCGGCAAGCTCGCCCGAATTCCACTTCTTCAGTAATCCAATCCACGCAATCGCGCCCGCTCGCGGCGGGACGTGCGAGAAAACATCTTTGCGCTCCTTCAGCCATTCACCAACCACCGGGTAATTCTCCCGAATGATCCGCCTCGTCCGCTCGATTATCTTTGCGTGTCGCCGCGGCTCGAGCGCCAGTGATGCAATCCGGTCCGTGAGCATCGTGGGGCCGATGCTTGTGTAGTCGTGGTAGCCCCAAAGCTTGTCCGTCATCTGTTCCGGCGCAACCACCCATCCCGTACGCAGTCCCGGCAAGCCGTACGCTTTCGAAAGTCCTGCATTGCACAGAACACGCTCGTATTGGCCCCAGAAACTCGGCGTTGTTTTCCCATCGAACTCCGCGCCTCGATAAACCTCGTCCGCCAAAATCCATGCCCCAACCTTGCTCGCTGCGGTGCAAATCGCGCTCATCGTTTCTTCGCTCAGCACAGCGCCTGTCGGATTGCTCGGATTGCACACGGCAATGATTTTCGTGCGCGGCGTCACTAACTTCTCCAACTCGCTCGTGTCCGGCGACCAATTTAATTCCTCGCGCAGCCACCACGGTTTCACCGTCGCACCGAATCCTTTGGCCAGCAGCCCCACCTGCATGTAATTCGGCTGCATGAACACAACTTCATCGCCGCGCTCGACGAGCGCCCACGTGGCCACGTAATTCGCTTCAGCGCCGCCGCACGTCACCAGAACATTTTTCGCGGCTGCGTTCGGATACAATGCCGCGATGCGCGTCCGCAACTCTTCGCTGCCGTTCGTCTGCGCGTAACCGAGCCGCGCATCGAGCACGCGCTCAACATCCCGCGGATCTTCGAGAAGCTCGCGCACACTCAGCGGGTCCACGCCGCTTTCCGCGATGTTCAGCTCGATGCGGTTCTCCCAAACTGATTGCCATCGTTCCAGCTCAAATGCTTCGATCTGCATTCCTCACCTCATTCACTGAGCACAGTAAGCTATTCCCTCGCGACACCACAGGTCAACTCGTTCCCAGCACCCTCCGGCCGCGTATTCCGATTGCCTCGATTTGTGCCTTGGAGCAAAATGTCGCCGCGCTTCACGTCCGCCTTAGTGGATTAGCGCTCCGACAAGATTCTAGGGCCATTTTCGCGCGTTGAAAGGATGGCAAAATGAAAAAATCCTGGTCCTTCGCACTTTTGACTGGAGTACTGCTCTGCGCCGCCGCGCCGCTCCGCGCGCAATCCGCCTCCTCTCTCGCGCCCGGCGTCCGCGAATTCGTCAAAGTCAGCGCGCCGGTCATCGCGCTCACTCATGCGCGAATCATCGACGGCACCGGCTCGCCCGCGCGCACCGATCAAACCGTCATCATCTCCGATGGCAAAATCCAATCCATCGGCGATTCATCCGCCACCACTCCGCCCGTTGGCGCGCAAATTCTCGATCTTTCCGGCAAAACCGTGATTCCCGGCCTCGTCGGCATGCACGAGCACCTGTTTTATCCCGCCGGGGGCCGCCCCGCTGTCGCGCTCTATAACGAAATGGGCTTCAGCTTTCCGCGCCTCTATCTCGCCTGCGGCGTCACTTCGATGCGCACTACCGGCAGCATTCAGCCGTACACCGACCTGGAATTGAAAAAACTGATCGACACCGGCAAGCTCGCCGGCCCCAAAATTCACGTCACCGCTCCGTACTTGGAAGGCCAGGGCGCGTACACTCCCGTCATGCACGAACTCACCGGCCCCGACGATGCGCGCGAAACCGTCAATTACTGGGCCGACGAAGGCGCTACCTCATTCAAAGCCTACATGAACATCACGCGCGCGGAACTCTCCGCCGCGATCAGCGCCGCCCACAAGCGCAATATCAAAGTCACCGGCCACTTGTGCTCTATCGGCTTCAAAGAAGCCGCCGCGCTCGGCATCGACGATCTCGAGCACGGCCTGATGGTCGACACAGAATTCGATCCTGGAAAAACTCCCGACGTTTGCCCGTCGCAACAGCTCACAGCAAAAACCCTTGCCGGAATCGACATCGAAGGCGCGCAAGTGCAGGACACCATCCACGATCTCGTCGCGCATCACGTCGCCGTCACCTCCACCATCGTGATTTTCGAAACCGATGCGCCCAACCAGCCGCCGCTCGAGCGCCGCGTCATCGACGCCATGCTCCCCGAAGCCGCCATCGCCTATCTGAGTACGCGCTCGCTCATCGGCGGCAACGCAAATTCTTTGTGGCCGGGATTGCTCAAGAAAGAAATGCAGTTTGAATATGACTTCGTCAAGGCGGGCGGACTTCTCCTCGCAGGCGAAGATCCCACCGGCTACGGCGGCGATTTGGCCGGTTTCGGCGATCAGCGCGAACTCGAGCTTTTGGTACAAGCTGGATTCACGCCTACAGAAGCCATCCACATCTACACCGAAAATGGCGCGCGCTTCCTCGGCGAAGACAATCACATCGGCACCCTCGCCGCCGGCAGACAGGCTGACATCGTCGTCATCGACGGCGACCCGTCCGCCAACATTCACGACATCGAAAAAACGGAGCTCGTGTTCAAGGACGGAATCGGCTACGACTCCGCAAAGCTGATCGAATCGGTTCGCGGCTCCGTCGGGCTCCAGTAATTCGGCCACGCAGCAACCAAGCTTTCAGTTCACTGAAAGGGGAACGCATGAAGAACGTACTCGCAGAATCTCGCCTATTTGTTCTCACGCTTCAAGCGACCATAGCCGTCGCCATCCTCGCGCTATGCCCATTGACAGCGCTGGCGCAAACATCAGCGCCGCCAGCCACACCAACGACCGAAATCTCTTCGCAGCAGCCGCAAACCTACTCTTCTTCCCTCAAAAGCGATCCCGGACCCCTGCTTTTCGGAAAAGGCTTCATCCGCGGATTCGGCGACTTCGAACTCGCGCCTCCTCACAACGAGCCCGACCTCGGCCGCTGCAATCAGCCTCAGCCAACGTGCACGGCGTTCGCGCGCTACATCGCCGAAGCCTACGTCGAATTTCAGCCGTTCGCGCGCACCCCGCTTCGCCACGCCTACATTTTCTTCGATCCGCGCTTCTTCTTCGGCAAAACCATTCCTCAAGTGGACTACACCTATTCTATGCAGCCGCTTGCCTGGGAACGCACTTTGGGCCTCGCCATCGCTTTGCCGAAGCATTTCGAACTCCGCGTCACCAATCACGGCGTCACTTCCTTCAGCCCCTTCGACAAAAGTCTCGGCATGTTTGACTCTGGCCCGAACAAAGAACCTCTCGGCATCTACAACACCGTCGGCGTCCGCTGGTATTTCGGCGGGTATGACCACTCAAGTTCTTCGTGGTAGCGCTGGGACAGCAATAAAGCGGAGGATTAATTCGAGATAGTTTTCGAGGATTCGCGAACTGCGGTTAAGCCTTCCCTGTGCCAAACGCAAGCGCCAGCAGCGTTTTCTGTTCCATCTCATGCGCTTTCGCCGAACCGGTCGCCGGGCTCGCGCTCGCCGAACGTTTTACTGAGCGTACGGCGTGTCCTCGCAGCACTCGTTCCAGCCGCGGCATCACGAAATTCAGTGCGCCCATGTTCGCCGGCTCTTCCTGCACCCATACGAAGTCGTGCGCCGACGAATATTCTCCGAGCACTCTTTCCAGCTCTTTCTCCGGGAACGGATAAATCTGCTCCAAAAACACAAT
>DATFQU010000267.1:0-11513 GCA_035264005.1 Candidatus Acidiferrales bacterium | reverse complement strand
GTGACGGTGGGCTACGTGGGAGCGCATGGATATCACGAAATCCTGAGTTTGGATGACAATGAGCCGACGCCGGTTATTTGTCCCGCGGCTCCGTGTCCGACGGATTTTCCGGCAGGCTTTCCTGCGCCGCTGGCCGGATCGCCGATTCCCGCTGGGACTTTCTTCATTCCCTCGGGCACGCCGAACTCGAATCCGGCGCTCGGCGCGGCGTGGGCGTGGTTCTCGGAAGGAGTCAGCTCCTACAATGCGCTGCAAGTGGATGTGAATCACAGGTTCAGTCAAGGGCTGGCTTTGCGTGGAGTGTACACATGGTCGAAGGCGCTTGACGATGGCGATTCGCTGAACTCGACGACGGCGGGCAACGCTCCTGGATTGGTGTCGAATCCGTTTGATTTGCACGCGGATTGGGGACGCGCAACGTACGACGTGAGAAACATAGGAGTGATTGACGCGGCGTATGAGTTGCCGTTCGGTCACGGAAGGCGTTACTGGAGTGGATTGAGCGGCTTCGCTGGCGGAGCGGCGAGCGGCTGGTCGGTAAATTCCATCGTGACGGCGCAATCGGGTTTTCCGTTCACGCCGCAACTGAGCTACAACCCGTCGAACAACGGCGATTCGAAAAATCCGGTGCGACCGTTCGTGAATCCATTGTTCAGAGGGCCCATCATTCTGGGCAGCCCAAAGCAATGGTTCAACCCAGCCGCGTTCTTGCAACCACCGCCTCCGACGTCTCCGCCATCTCCAAACACTGGGTTCTACGGAAATCTGGGAAGAGATACTCTGACGGGACCGGGACTGGCAACTTGGGATTTCTCGGTGCTGAAGGATACGCCGATTCGCGAGCGCTTCACGCTTCAGTTCCGGGCAGAACTTTTCAATTTGCTGAACCGCGCGAACTTCAATACGCCGAATCCGATCGTGTTTACGCCCTCCGGCGTTTCTCCGACGGCCGGAGTAATCACCAGCACCTCTACGACATCGCGGCAGATTCAGTTCGGCTTGAAGCTGCTTTGGTGAGAATGGCGAACTTGCGCTCGTCCAGCAGATACATCAGAATGAACGCGCCAGCCGGGAGACCGTTCATGAAAGTAGAGATTTTCGACCAAACGTACAACGTGCAAGCGGAGGGCGAGGAAGAAGCGCACCTTCGCAAGGTGGCGGCGTTCGTTGATGAGAAAATGCGTGCCGTCGCCGAATCTACGAGGCAGGTGGATTCGACACGCGTCGCGGTTCTGACCGCGCTGAATATTGCAGACGAACTGCTTGCGTTGCGGAAGCGCCAGGAAGAAGTTGAAGGCCCGCTGCGCCAGCGCGTAGAGCGCTGCGTGCGGCTGACCGAAAGAATGCTGGAAGCATCTTCCTAGTGGGTTACTTCCCCTGTATCATAAAGTTGCAACCAATTACCTGTGCGGGCCGTCTGACCTACAATTGAGCTTTGGGTTGGATCTGGTTTGAACTTGTGGGCATGAAAGTCGTTTTCAACGTGAAGGCCCGGCGGATCGTTTTCGCCTTATTGCTGGCTCTTTTGCTGGCAGTCGCTACTGGTGCGGGCAGCGTCTGGCATCATCACAACTCAACGACTGCGGAATCGACTTGCCCCATCTGCCATATGGGCCATCAAGCGGCCCAGCAACCAATCGTCTCGCAATCGGCTCCTGTATTATTGGCCGTTGGGCCACAAACGCCAGTAGCCGAACCTGTGATGCGCGTTGGGCCAGTTGTCTCTGTACTTCCAAGCCGCGCTCCACCTTCCCTATAAATTCTGCTTAGCGCCCGGGCGCTCGTGTGCCCGCATCAGCATTTCTTTCGAGGAATAAAATGTTCTATCGCGCTGTGCGTCTTTCGGCCTTTATTGCTGCTTTGGGCGTGACGGCTCTGGCTTCCGGCCAGGCGATGCAATCGCCCGTTCGAATCACGCTGGACCAGGCTGTGCAACTGGCCTTGTCCCACAATCACGCGCTGCAGGCTGCTCGCACGACCATCGCGCAAGCGAAAGACGCGGAGGTCACGGCGAATCTGCGCCCGAATCCCACGCTGGGCGTCGATTACATTGGCCTGCCCCTGCGCCCGAGCCAGTTCAATTGGGACAACATCACGAATACGACGGAGTTCGATACAGGCATTTCGTATTTATTCGAACGCGGAAAGAAGAGACAGAACCGGCTGGCAAATGCGAAGGATCAGACGGCGGTGACCACGTCAACTGTTGCCGATAATGAGCGCACGCTGACTTTCAACGTGGCGACGGCTTTCACCAATGTGCTGCTGGCGGAGTCGACTCTGGACTTTGCGAACCAAGACCTGAAGAGCTTCCAGAACACGATTGACATCAGCGAGTCGCAGTACAAAGCCGGCGCAATCAGCGAAGGGGATTTTCTAAAGATCAAGCTGCAACTGCTGCAGTTCCAAACGGACGTGACGGCAGCAGTGCTTGCCAAGCAGCAAGCGCTCGTTTCGCTGCGGCAGTTGCTTGGATTCGAATCCGTTCCTCTCGACTATGACGTTGCCGGCACGCTCGAATATCAAAAACTGCCGTACAACGTGGAGGATCTGCAAGCGATGGCGCTGAAAAACCGTCCGGACTTGCGAGCGGCCGAGCAGGGCGTCACACAAGCTCTGAGTGCGTACAAGCTGCAAAGAGCGATCGGGAAAGTCGACGTCACGGGTACGCTGAACTACACGCATATCGCCGATCAGGACACGACTTCGTTTTTCATAAGCTTGCCGCTGCCGATTTTCAATCGCAACCAAGGCCAAGTCGCACAGGCAAGGGATGCAATCGTACAGGCGCAGGAAGCCGAGCGCGAATCTTCCGAAGAAGTGATGAGCGACGTGCAGTCGGCCTTCGAGTCATTGCGCACGAACGAACAGACCGTGCAAATTTATCAGTCGGGCTATCTGGACCAATCGAAGGAATCAGTTGATATCAGTGAATATGCCTACAAACGCGGGGCTGCGAGCTTGCTCGATTTTCTCGACGCTGAACGCAGCTATCGCGACACGCAGTTGGCTTACCGGCAGCAGCTTGCGTCGTACATGCTTGCCCTTGAACAATTGCGCGAAGCCGTAGGTACAAGGAATTTGCCATGAACAGGAATTTTCCCCGGACACTTTTGCTGGCCGTCGGCGCCGCTGCGTTGGTTGCGGCCGGATGCGGCGCGAACGGCCGCGAGTCGGCAGAGAAGATGACTTCGTATACGTCTGCAAACACCAACAACGCGGCAGAACTTTTTTCGGTGCCGCAAGATCAGATGTCACATGTTCAAATTGTGACCATTGCTCCGCACGAGCTTACTCGCACGCTGCGGCTGAGCGGACAAGTCTCATATAACGGATTCAAGACTACGCCGGTGATTTCGGCAGTAGGAGGGCCTGTCTCGCGCGTGCTGGCGTTTCCGGGACAGCACGTGACCGTTGGCGAGCCATTGTTGCAAGTGGCCAGTCCGGATTTTTCGCTTCTGCGCGCGAGCTATCTGAAAGCCAAAGACAGCTACGACGTTGCGAACAAGAATTACGCCCGAGCACAAGACTTGTACGCGCATCACGCGATCGCTGAAGCGGATCTGCTGGCGGCGGAGTCGGCGAAGAATCAGGCGCAGGCGGACCTGACCGCGTCAGAGCAGTCGCTGCGCATACTCGGAATCACCCACCTGGAGACGGTCGCGGACGCGTCGCCGGCCGCGGAAATTCCCGTTCTGGCGCCGATTGCCGGCGAAGTGGTTGACCGGGAGTGCTCGCCAGGGCAATTGCTGCAAGCGGGCGCTACGCAATGCTTCACGATTTCGGACATGAGCACGGTATGGGTGCTTGTCAACGTTTACCAGAACCAACTTTCTTACATTCACTCGGGCGATGTAGTTTCGGTGACAACGGACGCGTATCCGACGGTGTTTCACGGCAGGATTTCGTATCTTGCGCCTGCCGTTGATCCCAATACGCGCACATTGCAAGCGCGCATCGTGACCCAGAACCCAGGAGACAAGCTAAAAAACCAGATGTACGTAACGGCCACAGTCGTCGCGGGCACGATTCGCAGCGCGATCACTGTGCCAGTAGCGTCGGTTCTTCGAAACACGGAGAACCAGCCGTTTGTGTACGTGCAGACCGGCGGCACGGATTTTGCGCGCCGTATGGTTGAAATTGGCGAAACGCAAAACGGCGAGACGGAGATTCTCAGTGGGCTCGCTTCCGGCGACAAGGTTGTCGCGGATGGCAGCTTGTTCTTGCAGTTCCAGAATTCTTTGCAACGGTAGGCGGCGGGAAACGAAAAAATGATCCATCGCATTGTCGAGTTCGCTCTGCGCCAGCGGTTTTTGATCCTGCTGCTTGTGGTCGCGCTCATTATTGGCGGATCGATTTCGTTTCAACACATGCCCGTTGATGCGTATCCGGACCTTTCTCCGCCCATGGTTGAGTTGATTACGCAGTGGCCGGGCCACGCGTCGGAAGAAGTCGAGCGCCTGATCACGATTCCCCTCGAAGTGGAAATGAACGGCGTGCCGCACATGCGCGTGATGCGTTCAATATCTCTTTACGGGCTTTCGGACGTCATCATGACGTTCGAGGAAGGAACCGACAATTATTTTGCGCGTCAGGTGGTCTTCGAGCGCATCGCGGACGTGACATTGCCTCAGGGGATAACACCGTCCATGGCGCCGCTCTCCAGCCCGAGCGATTTGGTCTACCGGTATGTCATCGAGAGTCCTGATCGCAGCCCTCAAGAGTTGAAAACCTTCGAGGACTGGGTAATCGAGCGAGGGTATAAATCAGTTCCCGGCGTCGGCGACGACTCCGGTTTCGGCGGCACGGTGATGCAGTATCAAGTTCTGCTCGATCCCGCAAAGCTCTACGGCTATCACCTGTCCGTTCCGACAGTCCTGCAGCAGTTAACCAACAACAATGCAAATGCGGGTGGCGGATTCTATTCGCAAGGCGGCCAGTTCTATTACGTGCGCGGGCTTGGGCTGATGAGGGATGAGGACGACATTGGCGACACCATCGTCGGCAGTCAGAACGGCGTGCCCGTTCGCATCCGGGACATCGGCCAAGTGACTATGGGACACGCGCCGCGCCTCGGCGAGTTTGGCTTTATGAAAAACGACGATGCCGTCGAAGGCGTGATTCTGATGCGCACCGGCGAACAGACGCAAAACGTTTTGAAGGGCGTGGAAGCAGAGACAAACGACTTAAACCAGAACGTTTTGCCGCCAGATGTGAAAGTTCATCCCTTTTACGACCGGAGCGATCTGGTCAAGCTGACGATCGACACGGTCGAGAACAATCTTCTCCGCGGGATGGTGCTTGTCTTCATCGTTTTGCTTTTCTTTTTGGTGAGCGTGCGCGCGGCGATCATTGTCGCGCTGACCATTCCGCTCGCATTGCTCTTTTCTTTCATTTGCTTGCACGCGAAAGGCGTGGACGCGAACCTCCTTTCCATCGGCGCGATCGATTTTGGAATCATCATCGACGGCACACTCGTGATGGTCGAAAACATCTATCGGGAGCTGGGTCTGCGCACGGGCCAGAACTATAGCCTCAACGAAGTGCTGCTTGCAGCGGCCGCAGATGTGGACCGTCCGGTTTTCTACTCCATTGCCGTCATCATCGCGGGATACATTCCGATCTACGCCCTGAGCGGACCCTCTGGAAAATTGTTCCATCCGATGGCCGACACGATGTCTTTCGCGCTTCTCGGCGCACTTCTGATTACGCTTACTTTGGTCCCGGTACTCTGCTCGTACTGGCTGAAGAATGTGCGCGAGCGGGCCAACAAGGTATTCGACGCATTGAAGGATTTCTACGCACACTGCCTAGACTGGTGCCTCGACCATGCCGGACCGACGCTGATTGGCGCCATTGTGATTTTTGCCGCGACGCTTCTGCTCGTGCCGTACATTGGCGGCGAATTCATGCCACACCTGGATGAAGGCGCGTTGTGGGTGCGCGCCACGATGCCGTACACGATATCGTTCGAGGAGGCGAGCAAGTTTTCGCCACAAGTTCGCGACATTCTGATGTCGTATCCAATGGTCACGCAGGTTGGTTCCGAACTTGGCCGTCCGGATGATGGCACGGATCCCACGGGATTTTTCAACGATGAATTTTATGTCGGCCTAATGCCGTATTCGGACAAGACATGGCGTGAGACTTCGATACGGAACAAAGAGGAATTGACGCAGGATTTGCAGAAAAAGCTCGCGGCCTTTCCGGGTGTAATTTTCAACTTCACGCAGCCCGCGGAAGATGCGGTTGATGAAGCGCTGACGGGCCTGAAGAGCTCGCTGGCCGTTAAAATTTACGGTCCGGACTTGAACGTGTTGCAAGAGAAGGCGATTCAGATCAAACGGGCGCTCGAACACGTGCGCGGGTTCACGGAGCTTACCGTCGTGCGCGAACTCGGCCAGCCGAGCCTGCTTATCGACGTCGATCGCGACAAAATCGCGCGTTACGGAATCAATGTGGCTGACGTGGAAACGGTGATTCAAACCGCCATTGGCGGCCAGGCCGCGACGCAAATTATTCAGGGCGAGAAGCTTTTTGATTTGGTGGTGCGGATGGAGCCGCAATTCCGTTCCAGCCCGAGCCAGATCGGCAATTTGCTCGTGGGCACACCGTCGGGACAACTCATTCCGCTGAGCCAGCTCGCCGACATCAAGGAGAGCACGGGCGCATCGTTCATTTACCGCGAAAATAATTCGCGATACATCGGCGTGCAGTACAGCATCGAAGGGCGCGACCTGGAGAGCGCGGTCATCGAAGGGCAAAAGGCAGTGGATGCGGCTGTGAAGCTGCCTCAAGGCTACCGGATGACGTGGGGCGGCGAGTATAGCGAGTTACTTGCCGCTGAGAAACAATTGGAACTGGTCGGGCCACTCGCTTTGCTGCTGATTTTCTTTATTCTGTTTGCACTCTACGGAAACTTTAAATTCCCGATTGGCATCGCCTTCGGCGTACTTATTACCGAGCCGGTCGGGGCACTGATTGCCCTGAAACTTACCAACACGCCCTTCAGCGTTTCCTCAGTGCTCGGTTTACTGGCATTGATGGGAGTTTCAGTAGAAACAGCCGTGATTCTGTATTCGTTCATTAACAAGCTGCGCCTGAGCGGCCACGACATTCGCACGGCGACGCGCGAAGCCGCGCTGCTGCGGCTGCGGCCCATCATGATGACGGCTCTCGTTGCTTGCCTGGGCTTGCTGCCGGCGGCGTTGTCTCATGGAATTGGCTCGGACACGCAGCGTCCATTTGCCATCGTGATTGTGGCCGGCCTGATTTCGCGCCTTTGCCTCGCCGTGTTTATCGATCCAGTGATCTATCGGGCCGTGGCGCGTGATGGCGACGTGTTGCAGGTGTGAGGACTTTGCGTTTCAGTCCAACAAAGAGGTAGAACGAGACGATAGGAATTGAATCGGTGCTCTTTTCTCTCAACTCGAAAGCGCTAACGCGAAGGCGAGTCATCGCGTGCTTTGCGCTGCTCTCTTTTCTCTTCCTGTCGTCCGCCGGGGTCCTGCACCACCATAGCAATTCCGAATCTGCTGCGACCTGCCCGGTCTGCCACGCGATCCACGCACCTCTGGTTCAGAGGGCAAGTGTTTCCAATCTTAGCGCTCCTCGGGTCGAACGCTGGTTTGTTTCAGTCGCTCCACTCAGCGCTGAATTTGAACTGATCGTTCGTCATTCCCCGCCTCGCGCGCCTCCTGTTTAATCATTCCCTCCAAACATAGCTAACGTGGCCCGTTCTCCGCGAGAGAACGCGGAAAGCATTCCCGACTACAACCACGACCGCCCTCACTTGGGCGCTGCCTTGCCAAAAGGAGAGAAATGATGAGCGTACGGCAAAGTTCTTTGCTGATTTTGATTGTGTGTCTTTGCGCATTTATTTTTCCGGGCATCAGCTTCGCGCAGGCCGGGAATTCGTCAACGATTTCAGGAACAGTGTTGGACCCCTCGGGGGCCGTGGTCGCCAAAGCGACGGTGACGATTGATGACCCAGTCAGCGGATATCAGAGATCTACAACAACCGACAGTTCCGGCCATTTCAGTTTTGCGAACGTACCGTTCAACACGTATCACACTGCCGTTACCGCAGCGGGCTTCGCGCCGTATGCGCAGGATGTTGATGTTCGCTCCCTTGTCCCGGTCGAAGTGACCGTGAAATTGCAGGTCGCCAGATCGAGCACAACCGTGACAGTGACCACCGAAGCTTCGGACCTGTTGGAGAATACCCCGACCGAGCACACCGACATCGACCGCAACCTATTCAACAAGCTTCCCCTCGAAAGCCAATCCTCATCTCTCAGTTCACTCGTCACGCTGGCGTCTCCAGGCGTCGTCGCAGATTCGAACGGCCTATTCCACGGTCTTGGCGATCACGCCGAAAACTCGTTCTCGATTGACGGCCAGCCGGTCACAGACCAAGTGAGCAAGGTTTTTTCCAACCAAACGCCCGTCAATTCGATTCAGTCTCTCGAAGTCATCGAAGGCGCGCCGCCAGCAGAATACGGCGGCAAAACCAGTGTGATCGCGAAAGTTACGACGCGCTCCGGCATGGGAGCCACCACTCCGCACGGGGACGTCATCGCCTCGTACGGAACTTTCGGATCCTCGGACCTCACCGTAGATGCTTCTTATGGAGGCCAGAACTGGGGCGACTTCATTTCCCTCGGCGGATTGCAAACGGGCAGGTTCCTCGATCCGCCTGAGTTCCAAGTGCTGCACGATAAGGGCAATGAGGAGAACTATTTTGACCGCGTCGACTATAAGCCTTCGAGCAAGGATTCACTCCAACTGAACTTACAGTTTACGCGTTCATGGTTCCAGACACCCAATACGTGGGATCAGCAACTTCAGACCTGCACGTTTCTATCCACGGATTGCAATGGTGCTCAGTATGCGACTGGGTCAAAGGAAGTCAACCCCATCACTGGCCTTCCTCTCGGGCCCACCGATCAGCGCTCGCAAATCAGGACCTTCAATATCGCGCCGACTTGGACTCGACTGTTGAGCTCTGATTCTGTCCTCACGCTCGGCACTTGGGTGCGGCATGACCAATATAATTACTACCCGAGCCCCGATCCTTTCAACGATCTTGGGCCGCTGCAAGACGAAACGGTCTCTCAACTTAGATTTCTTACCAATGTGGGCGCCCGCGTCGGCTGGTCGTACGTCAAGGGCATTCAAAACTTGGATGTCGGAGCATCATTCGAGCATACGTTCCTCACCGAAAACGACGATTTTGGAATTGTGAATCCGACACTTGTTGCAGGCTGCGCGAGCGCCGCCTGTAATACCCTAAGGCCATTCGACCTGACAGAAGGCGGTCAACTCTTCGCCTATCGCGGGCACACGGACATCAAAGAGAGCGCCCTTTATGTACAAGACGCTCTCACAAAGGGACCGTGGGTTTTCAATCTCGGCTTGCGCGCGGATTTTTATAACGGATTGCAGGCCGCTGACGATGAGGCAGAACCGCGCCTGGGCCTGGCATACAACCTCAAAAAAACCAATTCTGTGTTGCAAGTTTCCTATGCTCGTACGCTGGAAAGCCCGTTCAACGAGAACCTGGTTCTCTCTGGAACGGGATGCACCAACCCGGTAATCGACGCGGTTATGACGGTGGCTCAAGGGTTCGCATGCACGACGTCGCCACTGACGCCTGGCTACCGGAATGAGTTCCACGCTGGCTTGCAACAGGCCTTCGGGAAATATTTCGTCGTAAGCGGCGAGTACATTTGGAAGTACACGCACAACGGCTACGACTTCAACGTGTTTGGCACCAGCCCGATCACGCTGCCGATCGAATGGCACAATTCAAAAATACCGGGATATGCGATCCGGGCAAGTGTTCCGAACTTTCACGGGTTATCGGCATTCGTGGTGATGTCCCACGTCAATGCGCGGTTCTTCCCGCCGACGGTCAGCGGAATCGCGCCGCCGGCGCCGCCGGGCGTTTTTCGCATTGATCATGACGAGAATTTTGGCCAGACCACCCACCTCCAGTATCAATTGCCTTGGAAAAGCTCAGCCTGGATTGGGTTTAACTGGCGGTACGACAGCGGGCTCGTGAGTGGCGCGGTACCGTGCCTCGCGGCAACAGCGACGTGTTCTTTCACTACTTCTACTGCTGATGGAGGAACAAACGGCAACATCACGACTGGCCAGATAGCCCTGCTGAATAACATCACCGGACTGCCTCTCACCGCCGATCAAGAGTTCCAGTCCGGGCTCACCTGCAACGGAGTGGCTGCGACGCCGACAAGCCCGCTGCCCTCACCCTGTTTGGCGTCCCAGCTTACGTCTAGATTGGTCATAATGCCTGCACCCGGAACGGAAAACGATGACCACAATCCGCAGCGCATTCAGCCGCGGAGCCTATTTGATCTGGCCATTGGTGATGACAATCTTTTTCACACGGAGAAGCGTAAGTGGAGCGCCCAGCTCACCGTCATCAATCTGGCGAACAACTATGTGCTTTACAACTTCCTGTCTACGTTCAGCGGGACGCATTACGTCACTCCGCGAACGGTGACGGGCGAAATCGGCTTCCACTTCTGAGCCGGCACGAAGCGATGTCGCTGAAGAGGCGGAAGCTGGGAAGATTAGCGGCGGCTCGCCGGAGGGATTTGTTCTTCGCCCTCGGTGAGCCGACGCGCCGTGCTTTGATCGAACTGATGGCAGAGGGCGAACAGCCGTTTTCGTATCTGGCTAAGTTTTTCCCGAGCTCGCGCCAGGCGGTTTTAGATCATTTGTTTCTCCTGCAAGAGGCCGGCCTCGTAAGCGCGCGTTTCGTGGGCAATCGCCGGTATTATCGCCTGCGAAACGCGGGGCTGCGCGAAATTCGCAGCTGGCTGGCGCATTTACGAAGGACTGTGGTGCGGCGAACGAAACAGCGGGACCGCGCATCGGCGGACTAAGAACAAAAGCAAAAGCGCAACTCTGAGACCGGAGTGCGGGATTTGCTAGAATGAATTGCGGAGTTTGGCCTGCGACGCGCGTCTCGTGGCGATGGCCGCTTTGAACCAATGCTGAATCCCCGGGAGCCCTTGTCGTCCTGCTGGTGAGCCGTCCCTCCCGAGCAATCGGGATCGGAAAGCCTGAAGGCAGGAGTTGGGCGCCCACCTTGAACAGGGGTTCAGGGGCCTAGCTGCGTACGGCGAAGTGGACCTCTCCGCTTGCTTTTCTCTAAGCCTGACGCGAGGATCCCATCTGTGTTTCTCCTGCGCAAGCCCTCCGCGGAATTCATTCGCAATTTTATCGTCTCGCAGAATGATCAGCCGTTTTCGTATGGCAGATCAGGCGCGACTCGCGATGAAACTCCGCCACGGAAATACAACATTGACCACCATCGCATCCATCTGGGTTCTGGCACTCATGTGTTCGACCGGGCCTGCGAGGCGCTACGGCAGTGGAAAATGTTCGATATGTCCTGGATTCAACTGTGCTGGCCGAACACGCCTATCGACGTGCACTCAACCGTGGCAGTTCTGATCTCGCACGCCGGATTTTGGTCGTTA
>DATFQU010000266.1:0-3876 GCA_035264005.1 Candidatus Acidiferrales bacterium | reverse complement strand
AACGGCGTGGCTGTTGACCTGAGTAATCACGTCACCAGCCTGAATTCCTGCTTTCGCCGCAGGCCCTCCCGGAGTCACATACTCCACCACCACGCCGTATGGCGCATCAAGCTGCTTGTGCAGCAACGCATCATGTACCTGGTCCTCTTGGAACCGAATCCCGATAGAACCGCGCGTAACGCGCCCCGCAGTCACCAGCTGGTTGTACACGCCAATCGCCGTGTTTGACGGCAGTGCAAATCCGACGCCTTCAAATCCTCGGCTGCCCGTATAAATCGCCGTATTCACACCAATCACTTCGCCAGCCAGGTTCACGAGTGGCCCGCCTGAATTTCCTGGATTGATCGCTGCGTCGGTCTGAATGAAATCCTGAAACTGCGACGACCCAATTTCCTGTCCCGACCGATCCCTTGCGCTGACGATTCCAGCCGTCACTGTTCCGCTCAGTGAAAACGGGCTCCCAAACGCCAGCACCCAGTCCCCCACCTTTACTCCATCCGAATTCCCCAGCCGCGCTGTCGGCAGCGGACGGTCCGCGTCGATTTTAATCACCGCCAAATCCGTCTGCTTATCAATGCCTATCACTCGCGCGGTGTACTTTGTCGGATCGCCGTCCACGGCCACTTGAATCTTGGTCGCTCCGTCAATGACGTGATCGTTCGTCAGGACATATCCCTTCTTATCCACAATCACGCCGGAACCGAGGCTCTTTTCCTCTTCCGGCCCTTGTGCACCGGGACTCTGCTTGAAAAACTTGTTAAAGAAGTCCTGGAAGGAATCGTCTCCACGTTGCCCGTTTTTGCCTTTGGGCGCCCCAAACACCTGTGTCGTCGAAATGTTCACCACCGCCGGCTCGACGTGCCCGATGATCGTGGAAAACCCATTCGACAAGTTCACCGGATCGGGAATCGCGATCATCGCAGCTGAATTGCCGTTCGAGGCCGTGTGGTTCGCCGCCACGTGCCCCGGTATCACCGTGCCGATCATGATGCCAATCCCTAAAGTAAATCCCAGCAGGACGCCGGCGAAAACCTTCCGATGCCGAACCCACGCCATCAACTCCCGGAACTGAATGCCCATCGCCCTGCCCCCTTCAAGCTCGTTCGCGTTGTCGGTCTGAAATTTGGATTATAGCACCGGCGCTGCTAGTTGCCTTCCGCTATCCCAATTTTCATCGGGTTCCGCGTCGGGTGTCACCTGTTCCCTCGTACAGCCATGCCTTACTCTCCACGCTTCACGGATTCCCCGCCGCTCCTGCTTTAGTCGTACCTCGCCCAAGAGTTCTATTCTCAGAACTGGTAATCCTGTGGTATACACCTTCGCAATCTCACGCCGAGGAGGCCTTATGATTTTGGACCAGCCTGCCGCCGTGCAAGGCCTGCAATCGCTCACGCATTGGATCCTGATCATCATCCTCCCGCTGATCGGCATCGCCGCACTCACCATGGCTCTCATTCAAACCGTCAAGAACATGCTTCCCCTGCGCCAGTGGTTCCAGCGCGATTCTGTCAATAGCTGGCTCGCCGTTCGCGCTCACACCGCCCGTTCCGCCACTCCCGCGATTAATGTCGAGCAGGCCAAAACCGATCTCGTCCATCTCACCACTGCCGGCGACTCCGCCGCGCTCTACAGCCTGCCCATCGAACAGCTCTGCGGCCAAATCAATGCCGCCACTCAAATTATTCTCGACTATCCTGCGCATCATTGGGACTTGCTGCGCTGCCTCGCCAGCCAGTCTAATCCCGATGACCTCACCATCACTAGCCCGCCCAATCCCGCAACTCAGCTCGCTCGCCGCGCCCTCTTGCGCAAACCCGCCGTCACTCTCACCGACGACGAACACAACCAGGTCGACGACCTCGTCGCCGCGCGCAATCGCCTCTCTCATCAAATTCAGCGTGCCGTCGACGCCCTGCAAATCTCCATCGGTTTCCGTTGGAAATTCTGGATGCAGCTTGCCTCCATCGTTCTGAGCGCCGTGCTCGCCGCGCTCGCCGTCATCGCGAGCGGCCATCCTCTGTCCTCCGGCCACGCTATCTGCTTCATCATTCTTGCGGCGATCTTCTCCGGAATCCTCGCTCCCATCGCCCGCGACCTCGTCGCCACCATCGAACAGGTCCGCACATGAGCCAATATCTTCTGCGACGCTGCATCGCGTTCACTTGGCCCGAGTCCTGTAGCGGACAGAAACACGCCGGGTCATTAGGGGGTCGGGAATTTCAGCTCCGACTACAAAAATGGCTTCCACATTTCTTCCTGTCGCGCCTGCCCCGGAAGTTTCTGCGGGGCGCTTTATCCGTCTGTCCTGAGCGCAGTGCCGAAGGGCGCGATGTAGTCAGTCGGAGGAACTAGTCGTGACTGGGGCCACCGCTTAAAATGCCCGTTAAGAGATTCTTCCTATCGCGCGTTTTTCCTGCGCGAAGTAGTTACATCGAAAACGGTGAACCGCAACCAATTCGTGTCTGCACCGACCCCGTGAATCGTGGCTTCATATGCGATATGACGTCCTGTATAAAAATACTTCCAATCGCGCGTTTTATCCGCGCGATGTTTTCGCCTTCTCTCGTGACGAGCAATGACTAATTCGCTTCCACTTTCTCCCGGCGAACTCAGCGTCCGCTCCGACGCCACCGGCGTCGTGCGTAAACAGCCCTTCAGCAACAATGCAAAATACAGGTCAATACATCCTTCCAATCGCGCGCTTTATCCGCGCGATGTATTCGCCTTTTCTGGTGACGACCAATGACTAACTCACTCCCACTTTCTCCCGGCGAATTAAGCGTCCGCTCTGACGCGACCGGCGGCGACGTTCTTTCAGCGGTCTCCGGCTCGCTCGGCGCTTACGGCAGCCAAATCGTCTTTCTCTTCCACGGCTACAACGATTCCTTCACCGTCGCGAAACAGTCCTATGCTTCCTTCCTCCAAAACCTTCCGGCAGCAGGGAATCCCCTCCACGATAAATGGGAACCCGCCATTCATCCCTGCTACTGGCCCGGAGACAAAGCCTGGGGCCCCGTTTCCTTCGCCAGCTACGCGCTCGAAATGGGCCCCGCAAAACAGTCCGCCGCCGTTTTCGCCAACTTTATCTCCACGCTTCATGCGCCCGCGGGAGGCGCTCTCGACCTCTATTTCATCGCCCATTCGCTCGGCAATCGCGTCGTCCTCGAATTGCTCTTCACTCTGCAAGCCATGAAAGCCGCTGGCAAGCTCAGCTCCCAAATCCAGTTCAAAGGCTTCTGCATGATGGCCGCCGCCGTGCCCGTCTCCATGGTCCAATCCAACGCAAACCTCTACGCCGCCGCAACTCTCAGCGCCACGCGTCGCGCACTCTATTCCGAAGCCGACACAGTTCTGCATTTCGCTTTTCCCGTCGGAGAAACCGCTGCCTTCGAGGGCTTCTTCCCCACCGCCATTGGCCGCTTCGGCCAGCCGCAATCCGACTGGACCGCCGAAACGGAAATGTTCATCTCGCCCGGCCATGGCTACAACCACGGTGACTACTGGAGCCAGCTCAACACGATTCCTCAAATCTCCGCCTTCCTCGGCATCCCAACGGCCTCGGCGATCGCGTCTGCCTCGCTTCCTCAAAATGTTCTTCCTGCACCCGCATCGCTAGCAACAAACCAAATCCCCTCGCGCTCTCTCGCCTCCTCGTCCTCGTTTGGGTGAAACCTTGCAACAACCCCGTCCGTCCTTACAATTGCGGCGCATTTGTGCTACGCTTGTTCTGTTAACTTTCCGTAATGTTGGAGGCGGCGTCAGCAGTGGCCCAGGAAGACTGCTGTAATCGGCGGGCGTTTTCAGCTTTTCGACGAGCCGCTGCCCCTCATGCAATTTCTAATCGCCAGACCCCAGAATTATTAGAAATTGAGTTAA
>DATFQU010000265.1:0-3495 GCA_035264005.1 Candidatus Acidiferrales bacterium | reverse complement strand
GACGATGTTGATGTTGTCGGGGCCGTTGCCGCCGTAGGTTTGCCAGACGAACACGAGGCGAGCGATGTCGGGATACGCGATCGGTTTGAGCAGCGTGGCGTTGATGACACTGAAAATCGCGGTGTTCGCGCCGATGCCGAGCGCGAGTGTGAGGATGGCGACTCCCGCGAATCCAGGAGACTTGAGCAGCATGCGCAGCGCGTAACGAATGTCTTGAGTCAGTCTGTTCATGAAGCGCCTTTCAAAACTTGCGCGCGCCTAAACGGAATTTTTTCGAGAGACCATTTGCCCGGGCCCTGTGCGGCGATCATCAATAGTCCGCCCATGATCGCCAGATTTTTTCGAAAGTGTGTTTCTTGACTGCCCGCGAGCATCCCGGTAAAAGACCAATAATTGTGGAAAAGGATCGTAACTGCAGTTAGGTAGAGAAACATCGCAAAGGCCGCGGTTCTTGCGTAAAGACCGGTGACCAGGCAAATCGACCCGATTACTTCGATCAAGAGAGCGATAGCCAGCAGCAGAGGGACAAACGGCAGGTGCCGTGTGTTCATGTATTCGATATTGCCTGACCATCCGAACATCTTGGCAATACCGCTCGTTGCGAAAATGTACGTGATCAGAAGCCGTCCCAGGAACGCTATGGCTGGATGATCCAGTTTCATGAGAGCAGTCTCCGTTCGTCGTCATTCATAGCGCAGAGCGACCATGGGATCGACGTGCATCGCGCGGCGGGCGGGCACATAGCACGCCACGAGCGCCACAAGAATTACGACAAGCGCGACACACGCGAAGGTGAGCGGATCGAACGCGTGAATGCCAAAGAGCAAGCCCGCGATTAAACGTCCCAGAAGCAGCGAGCCTGCAATTCCCACCGCCAAGCCGGCGATGACCGGAGCCATGCCCTGGCGAAGAATCATCGAGCGCAAATTTGCGAGTTGCGCGCCGAGCGCGAGGCGGATGCCGAGTTCGTGGCGGCGCTGCTCGACGGAATAGGCGACGACGCCGAAAATTCCGAGCGACGCGAGAAACAAGGCACATATCGCGAAAAGCATCGCGAGGAGCATTTGGAAGCGGCGCGTGTCTACGGATTTTGAAACCACTGCGGTCATCGGACGCAGCGCCGTAATGGGCACACCCGCGTCAACAGTGTGAATTTCTTCGCGAACCGCAGAAGCAGCCGCGCGGGAATCCATTTGCGTGCGAACGACGATGGAGCCGGACCAGTCTACGTGGTCGAACGGCCAAGTCTGCATGTAAAGCATCATCACCGGCGATTTATCCATTTGGACGGTGCGGATGTCGGCGACGACACCAATTACTTGAAGGAGATTCCAGCCACCCCAGTTCGCGTTGCACATTTGCCCGATGGCGTTTTGCCCGGGCCAGAGGCGTTCGGCCAGTTTTTGAGAAATGACTACGAGCTTGCGGCCGCGGTCTGCTTCGGTGAAAACGCGACCGGCAACCGTGGAAATTCCCATGGTCTGAAAGTAGTCGCCGCGGACGACGCGAAAATCGGCGAGCGGCATCTGCGAAGTGTCCGCTTTGCTCATGCTGGCCGGCCCTACAACGGAAACGCTTCCCTCCCCTTCGAGTGGGAGAGAGTTGATCCACCCCACAGAGCGGACGCCGGGAAGCGCGCGAACCGCGGGGAGCGCTTCATCGTAAAAGTGCATCGCCACGGCATTCGAGGTATAGGTCGGCGGAGGAAGATCAACATCCGCGGCGAGGACGTGTTCAGCGGAAAAGCCGGTATTAACGTTGAGCAGATGGACGAGGCTCGAAGTGAAGAGCCCGCCGAGAATCAACAGCACAGTGCTGAGCGCAACTTCGAGGCCGATCAGCGAGGACCGCATGCGGCGCGTGCGACGGTTTTCGGTGGTGTTCGCCGCGCCGGACTTCAGTGCGTCCTGCGGATCGCTGTGCGCCACGCGCCATGCAGGGAGCATTCCGAAGAGCGCCGCTGTGACGATAGAAATCACGGTTGCAAAGAGGAGAACGCGGCCGTCGATCGAAACTTCAGCGAGGCGCGGAATTCCTGGAGGCGCGGCACTCACGATGGCGCGCACACCGAAAAGAGCGAGCAGGATTCCGAGCCCGCCGCCAAAAACTCCGAGGAGCAAACTTTCGGTGAGCATCTGGCGCACCAATCGCGCGCGTGAAGCTCCTAACGCCGTGCGAATGGCGGCCTCGCGCATGCGGCGAGGAATGCGCGCGAGCAAAAGATTCGCCAGGTTAACACAAACGATGAGCAGCACCGCGCCGACTGCCGCGAGCAGGAAGAGCAAACCCTGGCGCGCAGGGCCGAGCATCTGCGAAGCGAGCGGAACGATTTCAGCCCGCAAATCCATGTGTTCATTGGCCTGCTTTGCGATTTGCGCCTGAACGACGTTCAGTTCCGCAAGAGCCTGAGAAATCGAAACATCACCTTTCAGGCGCGCCACTGCGGCGTAGTCGAATTCACCCAACGGGTTGAACTGGCTGGCATCTTCGCCCAGTGGTTTCAGGTAGGCAAGCTGCGGGCTGAAATTCATGAGCGCGCCGAGCTCGTCGGCCTCGGGAAGATGAAACGAAGCAGGAAGGACGCCGACGATTTGGAAAGATTTGCCGTCGAGCGTTATGGCTTTGCCGATGATGGATGGATCGGCGTGGAATTCGCTGCGCCAAAAAGAATCCGTGAAGATGACTTCATGGTCACGATTGGGCTGCTCTTCGTCGCGGAGGAAATTTCTGCCGAACGCGGGATGGATGCCCAGCGTGTCGAGGAAACTCGCGGTGACCTTCGCTCCGTGGAGTTCGACGGCGCCGTTGTGGCCGACAAAGTCCATTGAAATGCTGGCGGCGAGGCCGATATTTTCGAACGAGTGCAATTCGCGCTGCCAAACGCGGAAGTTGGGGAGATTCGCAGGAAATGTCGGATAGAACTTTGTGAGCTGCGGAACGATTTCGCGAATCACGCAGAGCTGCTGCGGTTGCTCGAACGCGAGCGGGCGTAGCAGAACGCCGTTCACTACTGAGAAGATCGCGGTGTTGGCGCCAATGCCGAGAGCCAGCGTGAGAATCGCTATAGCGGCAAAGCCCGGGGACTTCGCGAGGACGCGGAGCGCGTAACGGGCGTCTTGCGCGAGCGTATCCAGCTCTCCCCCCTCAGGTCGACCCGCAACCCTAACGGCTGCTGAGGCAATAGACGTACTCCTCCGGCCCAGGTTAGCTCAGGCAGGTAACATTCCGAAGGCGCACTGGCGTTACTATCCCGAGAATCAGGTGTTTAGGGATGTTCTGCGCGAGAGGGAGTGCCCATTTGCGGGAGGTGCTGTCGCGCAACCGGACAGTCGTAACTCTGTCTATCGTTTGGTCTTTTCTACTGGTAGCTCAGCGCGCGCGCTCCAGTCTTGCCACGAGCCGTCGTAAAGGCGGGCGTCGTGGCCAAGCATTCGGGCCACAAGCCATATTAATGTCGCGCGCTGGCCGATGTAGCAATAGCCAACGACTTGGTTT
>DATFQU010000264.1:0-3817 GCA_035264005.1 Candidatus Acidiferrales bacterium | reverse complement strand
CGAAGCGGAAGTGATGCTCGCTGCCGCCGACCTGCCGCGCCAGACCGCAGATTGCTTCGAGCGACAAATAGCCTTGTGAACGCGAATCATCGCGAAAGCCGTTCCAGGTCGCGAGCCCGTAACTGCGGATTTTCCCTTCGGCTACAGCGGATTCGAGAACTTCAAACGCAGCGGCGATGCGGCTCGTCAACACGTCGCGCGAAACCTCAGAGAGCTGCGTTTCGGGATTGTGCAGATAAAAAACGTCGATACAGGCAAGGCCCAGATTGCGGCGGCTTCGCTCGATTTGATCCTGAATGTAGCGCGGCGCGATGCAATGGCAGCCTGCCGCGATGTCTTCGACGGCAAAAATGCCTTTGGAAATAAATTCGCGATAGAAATAGGCGTTGGGATCAGCGGGCATTTCGGCATCGGGCGTAAGAAAACCGGCTTTCGTGGAAACAACGATTCCTTCGCGCGCCAAACCGGCGGTGGAAAGATTGTGTAGCGCCGCCGCCACAGAGCGTTCGCTGCGCTGCATTCGATAATTGATCGCCGAGTCGATGAAATTTACGCCGCCCCAGACGGCTGCAGTGATCGCGTCGCGATAATCGCGGTCGGTGGCGATGTCGGGTTCGCCGAGATAGGTTCCAATGCCGATCGAGGAAATCATCAGGCCCTGGCGCTCGCGAAAATGCCCGGCGGCGCTAAGGTCGGAGAAGCGGGCCACGAAACGGCGAGTGCCGTCGAGGGTGGCGAAGCCGGGCGTAAGTGAGTTTTCAGAAGACATCATCACAGAGAGCGCATGAGCGAATGGACGGCGAGTATAGCAGAGGTTTTACAGAGACGACGAAGCGCGCGAAAATGAGGTAGCGGTTTGGTTTTCGCTTGCCCGTTATGCAGGAGTTTCTGCGATCGATTCACACAAGCCGACTTACCAGGAGTTATGAGCTATGGCTGGTTTAGGGCGGGCTCGTCAGCCCGGCACTCGGCTCGCCCCTACGCCCTTGCGTTGATAGGATGATTTGGGGTATGCCATGACAAACGTCAGTTCCGCCCCGACTTCCCGCCGCCGAATGATTGCTTATTGGGTGACCACGGCTCTCGTTGTATTTGAGCTTGTTTTGGGAGGCGTGTGGGATATCTTGCGATTGCCACAGGTCCGCGTGCTCATCGAGCATTTGGGCTACCCCTCTTATTTCCTCGTCATCCTCGGGATTTGGAAATTGCTTGGCGCCGCCGCCTTGGTTATTCCGAAGTTCCCTCGATTAAAAGAATGGGCCTACGCGGGTGTAACCTTCGATTTAACCGGTGCTGTTGCGTCGCAATTCATCTCGGGGTTGGTTACTGTCGGTACTACAGCCTACCCGATGTTTATGGTGGGTATTGCAATTGCATCTTGGGCGCTCCGTCCGCCGTCTCGCCGTCTCCCATAATCGGGGAACCTCGTGTCCCGTTCGCCACACTGGTCCTGATTAACGGGCTTGTCGCCATCAACTCCCAAATCGTCGGCCACTCGGAAACTGACCCACTGCAGAAAATGAATTTCCTATTCCACGGTGCGCGAAGTCATGCTGCCGGGAGGTTCGCCGCCGGCGAGCGCTTGCGCGAGGATGAGTTGGCGCGCCTCAACGCGGAGCTTCGGCAGTTGCCGCGCGAAGATGATGCCACCGATGACGGCACCTGCGCCGCCGAGCGCGACGGTCCATTGCGCGCCGATCCGACTACCCAGTTCGCCCGCGAGTAGCGAACCCAGCGGCGCCATGCCCATGAACATCATTGAGTAGACCGCCATCGTGCGGCCGCGGAGACGGTCCGGAACCATGGCCTGGATCAACGTGTTCGACGAAGCCATCTGCACCATCATGCAAAAGCCCACGGGCACGAGCATCGCGACGGAAATTAAATACCAGTGCGATAGCGAAAAAAGGATCAATGCGGCGCCGAAGCCGGTGCAGGAAAACGCGACCCATTTGCTCAGGCCTTTCAGCCCTGTGCGCGAAGCAAGAATCAGAGCGCCGGTCAGCGCGCCAACACCGGTAGCGCCCATGAGCACGCCGAGAGTGCGCGCGTTGCCATGGAGAATGCGCGCTGCGAAAACGGGCATGAGAACGGAATACGGCATCGCAACAAGGCTGACCAGTCCGAGCAGGAGGAGCAAAGCGAAAATCGGCTTGGTCTCTTGAACGAAGCGAAAGCCTTCGGCGATGTGCTCGAGCATCGACGCAACCGCTTCAGGCGAGCGCCGATTGATCTTCATCAGAAGAAGCCCGGCAATCACAGCGATGTAGCTGACGGAATTTGCGAAAAAGCACCAGCCCTCGCCGATGCTGGCGACCAAGATTCCGGCGATCGCCGGGCCAATCACGCGCGCGCCATTGAACATCGACGAATTGAGCGCGATGGCGTTCATTAAATCTTCGCGGCCGACCATTTCGACCAAGAACGCCTGACGCGCAGGGATGTCGAAGGCGTTGACGACGCCCATGAGCGCGGCGAGCAAAACAACTTCCCAAACTTTGACGCGGCCGGAAATCGTAAGTGCGGCGAGAATGCCGGCGAGAATCATTGAGGCTGTCTGCGTTGCGACCACGATGCTGCGGCGATTCAGGCGGTCGGCAACCATGCCGCCGATAGGCGCGAGCAGGAACACGGGAATCTGCCCGGCAAAAGCGACGGTGCCGAGAAGAAGCGACGAGCCCGTCAGGCGATAAACGAGCCACGCTTCGGCGACGGTGTCCATCCACGTGCCGATGAGGGAGATGAGCTGACCGCCGAAAAAAAGCTGGAAGTTGCGGTGCTGCAGCGCGCGGAACATCACGGACCAGCGCGAAGAGGCGGGGGCGGCGGCCGTTGCGGGAGCTCCGGGGGACTCGTCAGGCATCGTGTTGGGTCATGGAGTTTTCTGCTCAGCCAAAACGCGAGCGCAGGCGCGAAGAATTCTGCGGTAAGGCCAGTCCGCATCGCGAAAAAGGATTTCCCCTGTGCGCGGCTTGGAATAAAACCAGCGGGCCAACAGTGAGAGATGTTCTCCGCGCTGCGCAGCGACATTGAGCGATGGAGGATTGGAAGGGGTGGCAGATGCGTCGGCGCCTTGCGTCATCTTAGACATTGTATCGCAGGGCTCGTCGCCAGCGGCGCACTCGTCGGGCTGAAGTTCCTGAAATTGCTGACGCAGAATTTCTTCGACGGATTGCGGCTGGCTCAGTTCGTCGAAGGAAAGAAAAAAAGGTTCAGCGAAAACGCCGGAGACGATGGTGAAAACGGCGACGGTCTTTTCCCGCGCGGCCCGCTGTAGGATTACGGCGTTCAGTTTGTCCACGCGGCGAATGATCTCCGGCAGCCCGCGAAACACGCCGGAGACTTTCTCGATGCGTTTATGGAGCGACGCGGCACGTTCGAAGTCGGTGGCTTCGCTAGCGGATTCGCGTTCGCGCTCGATTGAGCCAATAAGCGACGCGCCTTGCGATTCGAGCGTTTCGACCACGCGCGATACTTCCGCGTCGTACTCTTCCTTCGTGCAGCCCGCGAAGCATGGCGCGAGGCACATTTTCATTTCGGAATAAATGCAGCCGGGAAAATTTGGATCGCGTCGGATTTTGATCTGGCAGCGGCGAATTTTGAAGAGATCGAGAAAGCGGCCTGAAAAACTCTCCGCAGCGCGGCGGGAGAGAAATGGCCCCACGTAGAAACCGTGGTCGCTGAGAATTCGACGCGTGACGTAACAGCGAGGATAGGGATTCCGTAGATTGACTTTCAGCAGCGCGGGAGGACGGAGGCGCATAAAATCTCGATAACGATTGGGGAAGCGCGTCCGCGCCTGCTCATACAGCGCGAG
>DATFQU010000263.1:0-18230 GCA_035264005.1 Candidatus Acidiferrales bacterium | reverse complement strand
TGCTAGCCAGGCGGGATGGAGCACCCTGAGTTTCCGTCGTCCTCTTGGCTCCCAGCTTCCGGCGCTCTTCTTCGGATTACAGTCGCTAAGTCGCTCGGCCTTCGGCGCTCTCGCGTTCATCACGGCAGTCTTTGGACTCATCTGGTGGTTGAATGAATCCTACAGTGTCGGGCAATTGCTCCAACAACGCGCGAGGCTGCTGTCCATGACCAGCCTCGAATCTCCAAGCGAGGACGATGTCTGAGTTCTTCCTCGGGCTACATCCCCTGGCGGCGTGGTGGTTTTTTGGATTTCTTCGGCCCATCGTTTTGCTGCTCCCTCAAAAAGCCTGAGGGCTTGCATGTTCTGATATAATGCCGCGCACACGGTGGGGGGCCATGCTGTTCTGGGGAAAAGGGCGCGACTCAGGGAAGTCTCGCGGTTCCGTTAAGGAAGATTGGTGCACCCAGCTTCCGGACGAGAAGAACCGTGTCTTCGACACCATCGTCCACGAGTGGGAATCCGCATACACAGTCTTCTCGATTTCGCTTGACGACGCTATGGCGCTGCGCGCGAAGGGCAGGCTTACCCGCGCCAAGCAATGCGTAGACATCGCTGCCTCGGTCGTCACCGACCTCACCGAGCCTCTCGCATCCTCTTGCCGCACTCTTGAGAAGTGGGGACGCCAGCTCGCCGTGCCTCCAGCCGTCGTCGCGCTCAATCCATCTTTTTATCGCAGCGAGTCGGCTCGGCAGAATGCCCAATGGAATCAGCTGATGCACCGAGTGCTCTTTGGCAGCCGCTCACGATTCCTCCACAAACTTCGTGTTCTTGAAATGAGCGTCACTACCTTGGGCAATGAATTTCACAAGGAAGCCGAAGAACTCGCCGCTGGCCTGCACATCCATCCCGATTCTTCCTGGCCCCGGCTCGATGAACTCCATTACGACGTGAATACCTGCCTGCGCGAGACCGTCGTCGTACTCAAGTCCTTTATGCTCGCTCTTCCACCGAAGAGCTTGCCCTTTTTTTATGACGAGTTGAACGCCGCAGCTTCCTCCGCTCGCGAAGCCGTTCATCCCCTCGGGACTCGTGTTCCCCGCTAGACGCGCAGGCCATTTCCGAAGAGAATAGGCAATCCGCGCCAGTTTCCTGTGGCACGGTTGGGATTAGCTAGTGAAACCAGCATCTGGCTCGTTCCTGGAACATCTAAGTACAACTTCTGGATTGGGCGGCGCATCGGAACTGACAGATGCGCCGCGTTGGGTATCGTGGCCCGAACGAGGCGAGTCGAAAACGGCGAAGTGCCGGAAGCGGATGCGATCCGACTGGCGCAGCAGGGTGACGCGGCGGCGTTTGAGCGGCTTTACCAAATCCACCATCGCCGGGTCTACTCGCTGTGCTTACGCATGGTCGGAAATACCGCTGAAGCAGAGGATCTCACCCAGGAGGCCTTTCTTCAGCTGTTCAGAAAAATCAGCACCTTCCGAGGCGAATCCGCCTTTTCGACGTGGCTTCACAGGCTGGCAGTCAACGTAGTGCTGATGCGGTTGCGCAAGAAGACCGGGTCAGAAACTTCCCTAGAGGAAGTAACCGAGCCGGACGAAGAAAGCGGCGGCCCACGGAAAGACTTTGGCGGACCTGATCTAGGATTAAGCGGCTCGATTGATCGCGTGAACCTCCAGCGCGCTGTCGACCAATTGCCTGCCGGATATAAGGCGGTATTCGTGCTCCACGATGTGCAAGGCTACGAACACAACGAGATCGCCGATATTATGGGCTGCTCCATCGGCAATTCGAAGTCGCAACTGCACAAGGCCCGCATGCGATTGAGAGATCTTCTTCATGAAACCGAAAGGCAAAAGGCTCGCGATGAGCGTCAGGCTTTCAAGCAGGACGCTGCGGCCGAGGATTGAAAGTCATGGCACCGATGCGATGTGATGAATTCTGGCGAATCAGCGGCGATTGGATGGACGGCGAACGCAGCCCCTCAACTGTGGCGCATGTCTCCAACTGTTCGCACTGTCGCGCCCTGGTTGCTGACCTGGAGATGATTCGCAAAGCTGGCGCGCTTTTGCCCGAGGAAGAACCTCCCGCCCGCGTTTGGACCGCAATCAAATTGCAATTGGAAAAGGAACGCTTGATTCGCACTCCGAGCCCTGCGTCATCAACGTGGTGGGAACGCCTCGGCTCGTTCGGAGTTTTCCGCCCTGCTCTTGCCGGCGCCTATCTATCCCTCGTCATCATTGGCGCCGCCGTCCTCGGCACGCACATGAAAACCGTCAATCTCGCCGATCAGCAAGCGATGTGGCTCCAGCGCGCGCAAACGACCATTACGCCTGTAGAAGCCGATCTAACCGTCGCCGAGACAAAAGCCCTCCCTGCGCTACAGGCCCCAGGCAACGATGTGACTGCTACGCTGAATCATAATCTCGCCATCGTTGACAACATGATTTCCATGTGTGAAAAAAGCGTTCGCGAAGATCCTCAGAACGAAATGACGCGCGATTATCTCTACACGGCGTATCAGCAGAAAGCAGATCTTCTGGCCACTATGGCAGAGAGTGCGGGACGGTGAGGGAGTTTCCCATGATACCTTTTGCCTCTTCAAAGCAAGTCTGGCGTGCTGCCGAAACCGGTGCGGCAATCTTGCTGCTCGGCTCTGGGCTGTTGTTGGCTTCTCCCTCGGCCTTCGCCAACCATCTGGACAAGCAGTTCACTGTCCAGCCCCATCCGCTCATCACTCTCCACAATCCAAACGGCACAGTCGTCATCTCGTCCTGGAGCAAGCCGACGGTAATGGTCGCCGCCGACCACAACAGCGACAAAGTGGAAGTTGATGCCGAACAGATGGGCAACCGCATCGACATTGTCACTCACGTTCTCGCGGAAAATGTCTCTCCCGATGACCTTCGCGCCAACTACGTCGTCACCGTTCCCGAAGACTCCGAACTCCAGGTTCACAGCGACTCCGGCAGCATCGCCATTTCCAAGATCCTTGGTGACACCGACGTAGAAACCGTCGCCGCGGGCATCGATGCCGAAGACGTCGGCGGCTATCTTGTCGTTCAAACCGTGGGCGGCGGATTCCAGTGCATGCGCTGCACCGGCCGCATTGAAGTTCATTCCATCAGCGGCGACCTGCGCCTTGTCGACGACCACAGCTCCAGCATCTTCGCGCAGACTTCCACAGGCAGCATCCTTCTCGACGGTGATTTCCTGCCCAATGGTGTCTATCAATTGAAGAACTATAGCGGCCCCATTAATGTTCGCTTCTCAAATGGCGATTCCTTCGATGTGACTGCAACGTCTCTCTACGGCAAAGTCGATAACCAGGCCAAACTTGTTCCCCCGTCTCATCCCAACCAGCGCCCGCCGCGCTTCGCCAAGAGCCTTTTCGGCAGCTTCAATCAGGGGCGCGCCAAACTGGAACTGTCTTCGTTCAATGGTATAATCAACATCCACAAGCGTGACTAACGCACCGACCCCTGTTGGCAATAACGGACTTTCCGCCGGAGCCGCTCAGTCCGGCATTCGCCTCAATCGCCGCCTTCTCGCATTGACCGGATTCATGGGGTGTGGAAAGTCCACCGTGGCTCGCCTCCTCGCTCGCCAGATCGGCTGGATTCATTCCGACCTGGACAAACGCATCGTCACGCAAGCCAGCTTGACCATTCCAGAAATCTTTGCCCAACTGGGTGAACCCGCGTTTCGGCGAATCGAACACGAAGAACTCGAGCGCATCCTCGGCGAAGCCACCGCAACCGGTAAGCCTACGATTGTCTCGCTCGGTGGCGGAACAGTCGCGCAGTCCGCGAATACGGAACTGCTCCAAAAGTCCGGCTGCGCCACGGTCTGGCTTCAGTGCTCCGTGGAAGAGTTGATTCAGCGCTGCTCCCACATCACTGACCGCCCGCTTTTCAAGGACGAAGCCAGTTTCCGTCAACTTTATAAAGAGCGCCTTCCCTTCTACGAACTCGCTCGCTACCGCGTCGAGAGCTCGGTCGAACCGCTCCGCGTCGTCCAGTCCATCATTGCTCTCGGCATCCTTGACGGTGTCCCTCAGTGACTCGCTCAGCGACGGTTCTTGCCACCTCCATTTTGCTCTGTTCCGTTTTCTCTGTCAGGTCTCCTGCGCGGTCTTCATCCCTATCATCAGCGCTCATGGCGCCGCCCGATACCGGCTCCATAACGGCGCAAAAAGGCAAGTTCCGCGACATGGTCAACGGCAAGGAAGTCGGCTCCGAGGAATTCAACATCTCTTCCTCCGGAGGCGGCTGGCTCGCGCGCGGGAATGTCTCTGTTCATTCCGCCCAAGGCCCCGAAACGCGTATCACTTCTCAACTCCAGCTTCGCGCCGATGGCGCTCCCATCCATTACGAATGGACCACCGCAGCCGGCCCAAAACGCGCGGGCGCCTCGATCGATTTCGACAACAACGGCACGGCCACCATCCACGTGCAGCAGAACGGCGGCAAACCCTTCACTCAGCAATTCTTTTTCAAGACGCCGATTGTCGTGGTCCTGGACGACAACCTCTACCATCAGTACGCAATCCTCGCCGATCTCTATGATTGGTCAAAAAAAGGCGTCCAGACTTTCTCCGTTCTCATCCCGCAAGAGATGATGCCCGGTACCGTCACCGCCGAAGCTCTCGACCCCGACAATTCCACCGGCAAGAATCTCGACCGGCTTCGCGTCCGCAGTCAGGACTTGGAAATCGTTCTCTACCTCGACGGCAGCCGCCTCGAACGCGTCTCTGTGCCATCCGCAAACGCCGAAATCGTCCGCCAATAAGATCGCGACAAACAAAAAGCCCAGGCATTTCGCCCGGGCTTTTTCTTCCAATCGTTGTTTGAACCGTTGTGTTTTGTTTTTGGTCTTATAGAGCCGCGCTCCGCGTCCTCGTTGGTTCCGTCTGTGGAGTCTCGAGCGTCACCGTGACTGATACTGGCGCTCCCTGACGCATCACCATCAGCGCCACCGTCTTCTCTTCTCGCTTCTCCCGCAACCGCGCCCGCAATTCTGCCAGCGTCGTCACCGTCAGCCCGTCAACTCGCGTGATGACGTCTCCGGCCTTCAGCCCCGCCTTCGCCGCCGGAGTGTCCTTGCTCACCGAACGAACCAGTACGCCATCGTCTCCAGGCACTTTGAAATACGCGCCCAGTTGTCCGGTTACATCCTCTGCCTCGATTCCCAGCGTCGGCGTCATTCCCATGAATATTTCTGGCATTTCCATTTTGAAATTATAAGCCTGCGCCGGCACATTCAGCACCAGCGGCTCTCCCTCGCGCCACTCGCTCTGCAAGCTCTTCGCCCGGCTGCCCACTTGAATCGTCATCTTTTGTTCATGGCCCGCCCGCAAAACCGTAATCGGCACGTTCCGCCCCGGTGGCGTCTCGCGCACCAGCCGCCGGAACTGCACCGTGCCCTCAACGTCGTGCCCGTCATATTGAATGATCACGTCATTCGTTTGCAAGCCAGCCTTCGCAGCCGGCCCGTCCGGCAGAATCTCCGTCACCTGCACGCCACGCACCGGGTTCAAGTTAAGCTCTTTGGCTTTTTCCGCCGTGATTTCCGTCATTTCGAGACCAAGCCAGCCTGTGCCTTCATCGCTATCCAGAAGTGCGCTTTGCCCAAAGAGTTGTCGCGCCTGTTGCGCCGAATTGCGCGCCTCTGCCGTAAGGTTCGCCAATTCCTCCGATTTCATCCCATTCTCGGTCATTTCCCTTGCCACCTCCGCTCCGTACAAGCTGGCCCGTGCTTGCACTTCTTTAAGGCTTTCCTGGATTCGGCGCTGCATTTGTGCCATTTCCCTCTGGAACTGTGCCGAATCGAACACACTAATGTTGCAATCGCCGTTTGTCTGAGGCGTGCTCGGCGGCATGGCTGGTACTTCCTGCGCCGTCACACCCACCATGGTCAGTCCCATTGCCATTGCTCCCAAAGCCGCATACTTCAGATACGTAACAACGCGCATTTTTGTTCTCCCTATTGGACGTTTTTTCGCCCGTTCGGTTAGACCCCGCTATATGGTTGGCCGTCCATTTACCAGGCGAATCGCCCCATTTACCGTACTCATGAATACCTCGCCCCCGCCGCTGCCCAGCCGCCCGCTAAATCGGCTCGACGTATACGCTCCCAGCGTCGCCAGCGGGAAGTCCGATTTGAAGTCTCCGTTGCGGTTCACCACGCGTACGTCGGCATTCACACGGTCCGGCAGTGAAAGCACGACCGACCCATTCACCGTCGTCAGGCTTACCGGATCGCCATCTGGCAACGACTTCATCTGCAAACGCACGTCGCCATTAGTCGTTCTGGCACTGAACCGCCCGTCCGTATCCAGCACGTCGACATTCCCGTTCACCGAATCCAGGGATCCCGCGCCGGCAACTCCCCGCAAGTGCACGTCTCCATTCACCGTCTGCACTTCCGCCCAGCGCAACCGATACGGCACCCGGATCTGATAATCCACTGTCACTTGCACGCCGCTTCCCGTCGGATATCGCGTATTCACCGCGAATTGGTTTCCGTCGCTCTGCACGTCAATGTGCACCATGTTCAGATCGTCGCCGTCATGCAGCGCCGTCTTCACGGCATGAACTTCTACTTGCTCGCGATCCCATCCCTCGATCTGCACTCCGCCGTTTACATTCGCCAGTGCAAACACTCCACCTGCATGCAACGGGTACAGTTGATCGAAGACTTGTGTCGACGCCTGCGCCGGGAGCGCTCCAATCAAAAATCCCGCTAGAGCCGCCAGACTCAGCCACAATCCAAACCACGCATAGCCGCGCCTGCTGCTCGCAATTCTCACCTTCATGCATCCTCCTTGCCCACAGCAAGAAAATTTCCAGAAAAACTATTTCCGATCCGGTGGCTGCTGCGGCTGCGGAATCTGGATCTTCATCAAGTTCATTTCCAATTGCCGTTGCATCCGCTCCAAGCTTTGCCTCAGCTGCTCCATCTGCTTCCGCTCGTGCTCCGGATCGTTCAGCATCAATCGAATATTCCCGGACACGGTTCGCAGCACCAGCGTCGCGCCTCCGCCGTTCAGCGCTCCCTCCGCGCGAACCACCTGGCTGCCTTCGTCCGGCTCGCCGTAACTCACTTTCAGTGGAAACGCCGGGTCCACCACCACTCGATGATCCCCGCCGAGTTCCACTTGTGCGTCGACCGTCACGGCAAGTTCTTTGGGAATGTAAACGTCAATGTCGCCTTCGCCTGCCGCCAGCCGGCATGCGCTCGTCAGCTTTGCATCCGGCCCAAACCACGCCGTGATCCCGCCCGCGCCCGTCGTCGCTCTCACCGCACTCTGCACTTGCATCAGGTAAACGCTTCCCGCGCCCGTTTCCAGTTCCGTCGGCCCTGACGACTTCACCACGCGAATCCCTCCGCCGCCCGTCCGTGCTCGAATCAGCCCCGACGCTTCGCCAACCTCAATTTCGCCGCCACCCGTGCTTACCGCCAGGCCCGCTCCCGCATGCTCCAGAGAAATATCTCCGCCGCCCGTATCCAGCCGCCCCGCTCCCGCAATCGACGCCACGCGAATATGCCCGCCGCCTGTCCTCAAAATTGCCCCGCCGCCTACTGACCCCACCGTGATGTCTCCGCCGCCCGTCTGTGCTGTCAAGTCTCCGCCAACATTCTTCGCGAAGATGTGTCCGCCATCGGTGATCAGCCGCGCTGGCCCGTCAATCTGTCCCACCGAAATATTTCCGCCCGCTGTCTGCGCAGACACGCGTCCCTGCACGTCTGCAATCTGCACATTCCCACCTTCCGTTTGCAGATCCACGTTGTAGTTGTGCGGAACCGTCACTTCCAGCGTGACCCACAGATGATGTCCCCATCGCAGCCGTGGCGAACGCCCAATCAACACCACTCCATCCGAGTCATTTCGTGCGTCCAGAACAAAAGCATTCAGAATCTCCTGAGCGTTCGCATCGCTCGCCTCCGTCTCCAAATGCACACGATAGCTGACCTGCGAAGTGCTTCCCGTCAGTATGCGAATATCCCCTTGATCCGTCGCCAGCCGCAGGTGCCCGCCCGGACTCGCCGAGAACTGCCCGGTCTTGTTCGCGGTCGCGCGATTCTGCCCTTCGCCAGCCCACAACGGAAGAGCTGCCAAAAGTATCGCCACCGCAAGCGAAGAACGAAGAATGCTGGGCCTCATCTGGATTCTGTCCCTCACGGTTGATTTGCCGGCGCCTGCTGTATCGCCGCCGCGCTTTGTAGCCGGATATACGTATTCGGGTCCTTCTGCATTGTTTCACGCAAAACGTTCATTGCGTTCTGGTCCACTGACAAGCCGCCTTGCTCGGAAATCGCGCGCAGCGCATTGATCGCTTCCACGCGCACGCCGATATTGGCGTCCTTCGTCAGCGCTGTCAGCATCGTCTGTATGCTCGTGTCATCCGGCTTTCCCGACGTCAACGCTTCCAGCGCCTTCAACCTCACTGCTGGATTGTGATCCGTCAACACTGCCTGCGAAAAAGCCTTCTCCACGTCTGGATCGCTCGCGCGTGCTCTCAGCAACTCCACCGCATTAATTCGCACGTCCGGACAGAACCGGTGACTGTTGTGCAGCACGTACAGCAGGAACCTCTTTACGTCGCTATCATCCACCGTTCCCTGCACCGTAAGCGGCCTCTGCGTGTTCAGCTGAATTACGATCTGCGGTGGCTGGCTGCTGTCGCTGCTTGGCGTCCAATTGATTCCCGAAACGTTTGCCGATTGCAGCGCCTGTGTATCCAGCCCTGTCGAACCAAGCATCCCCGCCGTACGAGTAGGTGACGTCACATTTTGCACTTGCGAACGCCACGGCACCGCCATTCCCACCCCAAATCCAATCACCAACAGCGCCGCTACGCTGGCCGCCGGATACATCGCCAGCCAGTGTGCTGGAAAAAACGCCTCGCTCCATCGCTTCCAAATGCTGCGATGGTCCATCTCATCCAAAGAATCTTCAAATCGGTTGCGGCAACCCGAAAGGAGCGCGGGCGTCGGCTCCAACTTTCCTTGCGCAACGACCTCGATCAACTGCCGCTCCGCATCGAGCGCCGCGAAGCATCGCTTGCACTCGTCCAGATGCTCTTCCAGCGCGTCTTTCTCGCGGCCTTCCAGTTCGTCCGCCGCGTAAAGGATGATGTGTGATTCGAACTCCGGACATCCGCCGGAGGACTTGTCAAATTCCTGCATCGTTCACTCCTTCTTTCACCTCATGCTGTCCAGGCTGGCGCGCAGTTTGCGCGTCGCGCGGAACAGCGAATTCTTCACCGTCTCTTCCGAAGTTCCGAGCATGTCGCCTATCACTCGAAGCCTCAGCCCTTCATAGTGCTTCAACTCGAAAACCATCCGCTCTCTCGGCGAAAGCCCATCGAGCGCCGCATCAATGTGTTTCCCCAGTTCCTGTCCCAGAAAATGCCGCTCCGGATTCGCTGCCGCCCGGTGCTCCACTTGCTGGTCAAAGAAATCCGGCGCAACGCCTTCGCCATCCGGCGCCTGCGGCGCTTGCTCTTCGCGCCTCGTGTTTTTCCGCCGCAAATGGTCCAGGCACACGTTCGTCGCCACGCGATAAATCCAGGTATAAAAGCTGCATTCGAAACGGAACCGCGAAAGGTTCCGGTAAACCCGAAGAAAAATCTCTTGATAGAGATCGCGCGCGTCTTCCGTTCCGCGCACCAGATTCAGCGCCAATCGCAACACGTCCCGGTCGTACCGGCGCACCAATTCCTCAAAAGCCGGCCGATTGCCCGCTTGTGCCTGCCGCACCAGGACCTGTTCGTCCGCTCTTTGCACCGCTCTTTGCGTTGTCGCTCGATCGCCCGCCGTTGCGAGCGTCGCGCTCATCCCCATCGCGTTCATGACCGGATGCGACCCGCTTGCCCCGCGGTTGTACGGCTCAATTGGCCGCAAATGAACGCGCCCGGGAGCCACAACTCGATGCCTTCCACCATCATACAGCCTTAGACGAAGGCCTCATCCGTTAGGTAAGCAGTCTCTTTTCGCCATCTCGCTTCCTGCGCACAGAGCGATCCGTGGTTCCCGGCTTTCGATGGCGGGTCAGCTTCAATTTTCTTGCAAACGGGGCCCCCAGGTTCCCGGTTAGGGGAGCCTGGGGACCGGTTCACAAGGAGTCAAAATTCAAGCTGACCCGCTACGCGTTTTTCCTTTTTCTCCTTCACATTTGGGTGAACTTATGGTACACAGGATGCTGCAGTCTGGAATGTTCAGTCTGCGTACAACCGAGAAGAGAGCTCAGGGCCGCGGAAACGCGGCTTTTTCCATTTATGGGGGCCAAAAGGGCCACATTTGGCCCTTATGAAGGACACTGACTCAAATGCATCGTCACGCCCATCCTGAAGCCCATCGTGAAGCCCGGGGTGAACCAAAGTTCGCTGAGGAAACCCGAGGCCACATCGGTCTCTTGGGGCCCTCCTCTGTCCGCCGCGGAGGGAATTCTAATCGCCAGACCCCTGAATTATTAGAAATGAGGGTAAGTTACAGAAAACAAAAGAAAGGACTCATTTCTAATCGCCAGTGCTTTGCGTTTTTCCCAACGCGTTTTGTCCAGCCAGTCCTCGCCTCCGCGGCTCAGCATTTGCCCGCTGACCATGATCCACTGACTTGTCCTGCCTGTCCTGGGCGTAGCCGAAGGGAGCGAAGTCGAAGGGCCACCGGCCACTGTCCTTTTCTAATCGAGTTTCTATGGGAAATTAGAAATTGAGCCAACTCACTGAAAACACGAGCCGGATGCAAAGTCTAATCGAGTTTTTTTGCGCTTCTTTTCATCCCATCGTTCATTTCCGAACATCCTCCCTCTGCACTCCGCGGCGCGCGCAGCACACCCGCTGGCAGTGCTTCCCTTCTGCTGTCATCCTGAGCAGAGCGTCTTTTGCGGAGCGAAGGATCTCGCCGTGGCAGTTCCTTTCGCCCGCTGACCGCTGCCCACTGATTACTGACCATTGCGCTCTTCTAATCGGGACATCGAAGTTCAGTCAATTTTGCGTAAGTCACACAAAACAAAGCACCGGACCTACTTCTAATCGGGACAAATTTCCACTTGAATTCGGTTCGCCTTCACTTCCACTTTGCGCTGCTTCGCGCGCAAAGTCTTGGCCTTGTGCGCGGTTATCACTCTTCGCGAAGCTCGGATCCTCCATTTTTCGAGTTTCGCGTTTCGATTTCCGACTTCGCTCGTCACTCGTCACTGGTCACTCGTCACTATGTCTCTAACATCCAACTCGCCCGTCACCGCCCTCAAGGGCCTCGGTCCTCAACGCACCGCCCTGCTCGCCGAACGCGGAATCACCACTGTCGGCCACCTCCTGAATTACCTGCCTTTTCGCTACGAAGATCGCATCCATTTCGTCAAAATCGCGGAACTCATTCCCGGCCAGGTCGCCACCATTCGCGCGGAAGTTGAAAGCGGCACGCTCGTTCGTTTTCGCGGCTACCGTAACGCCATCTTTCATCTCCGCGTGAAAGACGCGAGCGGCAAACTCGCCGTTCGATTTTTTCACGGCGCGTACCTCGACGGAAAGTTCAAACCCGGTCAGCCGCTCGTCCTTCACGGAAAAGTCGTCGCTGATCCGAATCGCCCCGTGCGAATCGAGATCACCAATCCGGAGTACGAGCTGCTTCAACCCGGTGACGATGGCGCCGAGTCTGCGGAAGTCGGCCGCATCGTTCCCGTCTACGAAGCCATCAGCGATCTCAGTTCGCGAATGCTCCGCCGCCTCATGTTCCGCATCGTGGAAGATTTTCAGGGCGAAATTCCCGATCCGCTTCCGCAAGATATCTTGCAGAAATTCGGATTTCCTTCGAAGCGTGAAGCTCTTCTTCATGTGCACTTTCCCGAAAAAAATGTTGATGTCGCACTGCTTAACGAATTTCGCAGCCCCGCACAAGTGCGCATGATCTTCGAGGAATTTTTTCTCTATCAGCTCGGCCTCGCCATGCGCCGCCAGCGCGAGCAGCAGCAAAAAGGAATTCCGATGCAGGTTCGCCAGGACAAAGTCCGCGACGCGCTGAAACAAATTTTGCCCTTCAAGCCAACGGCCGCCCAAAAACGCGTCCTTGCGGAAATCGCCGCGGATCTCGAACGCGCAACTCCGATGAACCGCCTCCTCGAAGGCGACGTCGGCAGCGGAAAAACAATCGTGGCGCTCGAAGCCGCAACCATCGTCATCGAAAACGGTTATCAGGTCGCGCTCATGGCTCCAACGGAAATCCTCGCCGTCCAGCATTACTTGTCCGCGCGGAAAGTGTTCGCGGCTGCAAAATATTCTGTGGAATTGGTCGTCAGCGGAATGAAACCGCGCGAAAAACAAGAGGCTCTGGAGCGTATCGCTTCAGGACAGGCGAATTTCGTCACCGGAACTCACGCGTTGATCGAAGAAGCCGTGAATTTCGCCAAGCTCGGCCTCGTCATCATCGACGAGCAGCACCGCTTCGGCGTTTTGCAACGCAAGCGCCTCGCTGAAAAAGGAACATCTCCCCACGCGCTTGTGATGACCGCGACGCCCATCCCGCGCACGCTCGCTCTCACCCTTTACGGCGATCTCGATCTGTCCGTCATCGACGAAATGCCGCCGGGCCGCACTCCGGTGATCACGCAATGGCGCGCGGAGGAAAATCTCCCCGGCGTGTGGGAGTCCGTTCGCGGCGAAATCGCGAGCGGCCGACAGGCCTACATCATTTATCCCGTCGTCGAAGAGTCGAAGCAGGAATTGAAAGCGGCTACCGCTGAATACGAGCGCCTCTCGAAACATATTTTCTCGAAACTGAACCTCGGCCTCCTTCATGGACGCATGCGCAGCGAAGAAAAAGACGAAGTCATGGAGCAGTTTCGCAGCGGAATAATTCAGATTCTCGTCGCAACAACAGTCGTCGAAGTCGGCGTGGACGTCCGCAACGCGACCGTAATGGTCATCGAGCATGCCGACCGCTTCGGCCTCGCGCAACTCCATCAGCTTCGTGGCCGCATCGGACGCGGAGCGCACAAATCGCATTGCATTCTCGTCGCGCCTAAGAATCCCACCGACGAAGCGCGCGCCCGCCTGGAAACTCTGGTCGCAACTTCAGATGGATTTCAAATCGCCGAACAGGATTTGAAACTCAGAGGGCCCGGCGAATTCTTCGGCACAAAGCAGCACGGAGATGTCGCGTTTCACATGGCGCATCCGCTGCGCGACCACAAGCTCCTCGATTCGGCGCGGGCGGAAGCTTTTGCGCTGGTCGAAGATCCATCGCACTCAGAACAGCTCGAAAGGTTGCGCGCCTTCCTCGGACCCGAATGGCAGAGCAAGTTCCGTTTGGCTTCGGTGGGCTGAAATGCGCGTCATCGCGGGAAAGTTCAAGAGCCGCCGCCTTCGCACTCTTCGCGGAAATTCGCTACGTCCGACCAGCGACCGCCTGCGCGAAACGCTCTTTGACATTCTTAGCGATTCTGTTCAGGATTCGGTTTTCCTCGATCTCTTCGCCGGAACTGGCGCCATCGGCATCGAAGCGGCTAGTCGCGGGGCCAGCCAGGTCATATTTGTCGAAAAACACGCGCCCGCCGTGAAACTGATTCGCGAAAATCTGAAATCGCTGGGGATTACCGGTGAAGCGGAAGTTCTACCGGTCGATGCGCTGCACGCTCTCGACAAGCTCGCGTCTCAGCATGTGCATGCTGATTTTGTTTTTCTCGATCCGCCCTACGCGGATGCGGACGAGTATGAACGCGTTCTTGAATTCATCGGCTCTGTGGAAATGCTTTCTGCTGGGGGAGTTGTAATCGCCGAGCACGCAAAACAACTAGAGCTGCCGCTGTTTGCGGAAGCGCTGGAGCGCACGCGCGTCGTTGTGCAGGGCGATTCCGCGCTCAGTTTTTATCGAGTTGCGAGAGCGGCGTGACGCGGAAGCATTAGAGCAGAAATGTTATGTCGAAAGAATGCTGATGAGTTTCGCGATGTCGCGTTCCGTATTATACAGATACGGCGCGATGCGCAGCGACCCTTCGCGCAAACTGACGATCACTTGCGCGCTGCGCAGCCGCTCGTAAAATTCTTTCGTGCGCTCCGGTTTGCGCGCCGCAACGCAAATATATGAGCCGCGGTTCTCCGGCGCGCTCGGACTTGCAAGCACGCACGCGTCGCGCGGAAGGCGTTCGACAAGCTGCGCAACCAGGCGCTTATTGTGTTCGGCGATCGCTTCGATGCCGACGCGTTCGACGAATTCGAGCGACGCTTGCATTGCAGCGAGATTCGTGAACGCAGCTGTTTCCGGCGCGTCCCAACGACTCGCTCCTGGTACTGCCGTGATTTTTGTCATATTCAACGAATGAAAATTTCGCGCGCCTTCGAGCGCCTTCCAGTAAACCGGCCCTGGACACAATTTTTTCATCGAATTTTTGTTGGCCCAAAAAAAACCCGTGCCGTACGGGCTCAACAGCCATTTGTATCCGGAGCTGACAGCAAAATCCGCATCGAGCGTGCGCAAATCGATGGGAATGGCGCACGCGCACTGGCTCATATCGAGCAGCAACATGACGTTGGCTTTGCGGCACGCTTGTGCAAGGCGGTCAGCGTCGATCAGCGACCCATCGTCGAAACGCACCATGCTGACGGAAACGAGCCGCGTCTTTGGAGTGAAGTGTTCGATGTAATCGCTCGTCCGCAGGAAACGCTCGCGCGGCGTGACGATCTTCACGCGGAGGCGGCCCGCGTCGGCGAGCGGCATAAACGTAGAAAAATGCGCGGGAAATTCTCCGCGGCCAATCAAAACTTCGTCGTCCGGTTTCCAGTCAACGTTCGAGGCGACAACGGCCATTCCGCTGCTTGCACCGGATGTGATGGCAAATTCATCGGCGTCGCCTTTCATCAAGCGCGCAAGCAAACCGCGGATACGATCCGGCAAGCCAAAATACTCAGCGTCCGGAATGCGATGCGGCATTTTTTTCTGTTCGAGCGCGGCTTGCGCCGCGCGGACGGATTTCAGCGGAAGCGGCCCCTGACCTGCTGCGTCGAGATAGGTCACACCTTCGAAATCGCCGAATTCAGAACGGTAGTCCAAAACGATTTCTCCTTAGAAGTGCGCGCGAAGTTCGCGAAAACTAGAAATGAGAATCAGTTTTCCGGCGCCGCTCTCAAGTTCCTCATGTTCGAGAACCCACGTCGCGTGATGCGGGACGAAAACCGCGTTCAATCCGGCTTGCAACGCGGGATTGATGTCGCTGCGCGGACTGTTGCCGACCATCCAGCCATTCGATTTCACGATTTTGAATTGCTGAACTACACGGCCGTAAGTGGCCGCATCTTTCTCCGGCACAATTTCAATCGCGTCAAAATATCGCGCGAGGCCGGAGCGTTCGACTTTCGCGGCTTGCGCGGCAGCTTCGCCCTTGCTCAACAAAATCAGGCGATGGCGTCCGGTCAAATACGAAAGAGTCTCCGGCACGCCGTCGAGAACATGCGGCGGCGTGGCTTCGAGTTCGACGGCCATCTTCTCAATTTCCTGCACCACATCCTTGCGCGCCATGCCGCCAGCGAGTTTCAAATATGTGTCTTCGAGCGAACGGCGGAACGAGCGCACGCCATAGCCATGCTGGAGGATATTGCGACGCTCCGTTTCATTCAGAATGTGGCGGCAGTATTCCGGCGTGTAGCTCAGATGCCCGAGGCAGCTGAGAAAGCGGCTGATAGTCTGCTCGAAGAAAATATTATTTTCCCAGAGCGTATCGTCCGCATCGATCAGAATGGTTTGCCGGGCCATAATCCATTTCCGCGCCAATCATTTTCACGAATGCAACTTCAGAGATGCAACCGCACAAAATTTCCACGCCAAGGGCTGTCGTCAGGACGCTTTGCGCACGCCGGCGACGAGTTGTTCGAGAATTCCCTTCGCGAGATTCTGCGCCTGACCGAACTGCGCGAGATATTCTTGGAAATCGCGGTTCAGCTCGAGCGCCTTCGGCGGATCGAGTTTCGTACGCAAAATCATGTCGCGCAAATGCACGGGATGAGGCAGAACCACATCGTCGCGCAACTCTTCCAAAGCCGTTTCCGGATCGTAGTGATACATAAAGCCTCCGTACGGAAAGAAACATTGTAACTCGGACGCGTGAAATCAGGCAGCGGCAGGAAGGAATTCGTAGCGATCGATAATGGCAGCCACACCGCACGCCTGTTCGCGGTCTTCGACGCGCAGAATGCGGGCGGCACAGCGAATGCGGACTTCTCCTGCGAGGGTTATCTGTTGCGGCAGAGTGAGAACAATTTCGACCGAACTGCCTTCTTCCGGCGGCGCGTCCATCATGAAGTAGAGACCGCGAAAGCTGACATCACGGGTATGCGCGACTTTTTCTTCGATTTCTCCGTTGTGCGTGAAGCGCACAAGCACGGGGAGGGACATGTTAAAACGGCGAGCATTGCGACGGTCCGTGGTTTCGTGATCCATCGATCCTCCGAGACGCCGCCAAATTCGCACTAAACCTAGCACTGCGAGGGGCGGACGCGCAATTCTTTTTGTGTGCGAGACACGCGAAGCGGGCTTGGCACAGGGCTGGGCGTCCGTTAGACTGCAAGGCTTCGAGATTTCAAATGGCAGAAGCATTCCATCGGACTTTTTTTCTGAATGGCCCGGCCGGGCGGCTGGAGGCGATGCTGTGGACCGCGGCGAAAACCGCCGCCACGCCGCGTCGAGTCGCGGTAGTGTGCCATCCGCATCCGCTTTTCGGCGGGACGATGCACAACAAAGTTGTCTTTCAACTCGCGAAGAGTTTGCATGTGGAGGGCGTGCCCGTTTTGCGTTTCAACTTTCGCGGCGCGGGACTGAGCGAAGGACGGCACGACAAGGGACGCGGAGAAATTGGAGATGTGCAAGCTGCGCTCGACTATCTAGCTGCAGAATTTCCGGGGAAGCCGATCTTGCTGGCAGGTTTCAGCTTTGGAGCTTACGTTGGATTGCGCGCGGGATGCGCGGATGAGCGCGTGAACGAAGTTGTCGGCGCAGGACTCCCAGTAAACGATTCCGATTTGTCCTATTTGATCGAATGCGCAAAGCCGAAATTAATTTTGCAGAGCGCGCATGACCAATACGGCTCGCGCGAGCGCACGGAAGCGCTCTACGAAAAGCTCCCGCAGCCGAAAAAGCTCGTCTTCATTGAAGCGCCGGATCATTTCTTTGCAGGAAAGCTTCCGCAGATGGGCGAAGCGTTCGAAAAGTGGCTCCAAGAGCGTGACCGCCAGAAGTAAGGCCGCTGGAATCGCGAGCGAACCTTACTGCGGGCCAGTGAAAATGCGGCGGAACTGCTCTTGCGAAACGGGCGGAATTGCGGCGAGCTTCAGGTTTGCCTTCACGTGATCGACGCGCTTCATCCCTACAAGCGCGGTGGAAATTCCTGGCGCGGAACGGACGAACTGTAACGCGCATTCGAGATCGTTGCGCAGGCCAAGCGTGCTGTGAATGGACTGCGAAACTTTGCCGACGAGATGCGTTTGCAGCAGGGACGCGCTGGCGACCAAACTGACGCCAAGTTCGCGCGCGGCTTGAATCATCGAAACGGTTTTGCCGCCGACAGTTTGATTCGGACGAATCAGCGCTTCGGGCATGCCGATGTTGAACGGTAACTGAACGAAGCGGAAGTGATGCTCGCTGCCGCCGACCTGCCGCGCCAGACCGCAGATTGCTTCGAGCGACAAATAGCCTTGTGAACGCGAATCATCGCGAAAGCCGTTCCAGGTCGCGAGCCCGTAACAGCGAATTTTTCCTTCCGCGACTGCCGATTCGAGAACTTCAAAGGCGGCAGCGACGCGAGCGTTCAGCTCGTCGCGCGAAACCTCGGAGAGCTGCGTTTCAGGATTGTGCAAGTAAAAAACGTCGATGCAGGCGAGTCCCAGATTGCGGCGGCTTCGTTCGATTTGATCCTGAATGTAACGCGGCGCAATGCAGTGGCAGCCGGCGGCGATGTCCTCGACAGCGAAAATGCCTTTGGAAATAAATTCGCGATAGAAGTAGGCGTTAGGATCAGCGGGCATCTCGCCATCGGGCGTGAGGAACCCGGCTTTCGTGCAGACCACGATTCCGTCGCGAGCAAAACCGGCGGTGGAAAGGTTGCGCAATGCTGCCGCAACCGAACGTTCGCTGCGCTGCATCCGATAATTAATGGCCGAGTCGATGAAATTTACGCCGCCCCAGACAGCTGCAGTGATCGCGTCGCGATAATCGCGGTCGGTGGCGATGTCGGGTTCGCCGAGATAGGTTCCAAT
>DATFQU010000262.1:0-13032 GCA_035264005.1 Candidatus Acidiferrales bacterium | reverse complement strand
TAGTCTGGCCGTGTGAAACGAACGAGCCACTGATGCGTCGAATTATTTATAGTCCGGCGGAATTGGCAAGCCATACGCGGCAGACGGAAATTAACTTGCATGGACGGCGCTGATGCGTCATCGTACCCAAAGCGCGATAACAATAATGATAGGGGGGCGGACTTTGAAACTACTCATGCGCGTTGTGCTACTCGTTGCGATGACAGGATTTCTTTCCACGGGTTCATTTTCGAGCGATAGAAAGCCGGCCCAGGAGCAAGCCCAGGACCAAAACGTTCAAGTGATCAACATGACGGCGAAGAAGTACGAGTTTAACCCATCGCCGGTGCACGTAAAGAAGGGAACCAAGGTGCAATTGCGCGTCACGTCGGTCGACCACACGCATGGACTGAAGATAAACGTCTACCCGGATGGCGGCAACACCAAAGGCGATCCGGGGCTGGTGTTCACGTCGCCGCAGGACTGCTGGTCGGTCGCAAAAGGGCAAACCGTGACGATTGAGTTTGTGGCGAAGACCCCCGGCAGCTATCCCTTCAAGTGCTGCAAGTTTTGCGGATTTGGACACATGGGAATGAAGGGCCTAATCGTAGTAGACGAGTAGCCTCGCGCTAAGATAATTGAATTTTGGGCGGCGGAACCGGAACACATCCCGGATGGTTGCGCGGAGCAGCGGCCCATTCGCGTGCCGTCATTCTCAGAGCTGCAAGATTAATCGCGAAATAGTCGGCGGGGAATTTCTCCAGTTTTTCGAGCGCAGCCGCTACCAGCGATTGCGTGCCGGCCCGGTTCCCGCGCGAATAGTGGTGAAACGCGGCCGCAAGTTGAATCAGTCCTTGAAGGAATGTCTTCTCGGGTTCGCTAGCCGCCAGCCAGATCTCTTCCCAAACTTCATGCGCTTTGAAAAACTCTCCGGAATTGAAGAGAATGATCCCATTGTGAAATTTGTCCTGACGTGAATCGATTGTCTGCGACGTGGTGCGGTCCAACGGAAAGTGTCCTCCGCGCCGATCATAACAGAACGATTTCTGGAGAGCCGCGTTTGAATATCACGATTGAAATTCCGGGCGTGCGAATCGGAATCGTCGAAGCCGATGACGTGGCCGTTGCGGCTGTGAACGCAGAACTCCTGGCCGAAATCGGGCAAGAGTGTTCGCGTTTGCGGAAAAAGTTCACGGTGGAATCGCTGGCCGAAGCCAGCGCGATTGTCGCCGTGCGGGCTATGTTTCGCGGATGGGGCATGGACCCGTCAAAGTACAGGCCCTCGTCGGAAGCGTTGTTGCGCCGCGTGGTGCAGGGCAAAGGCCTGTACAACATTTCGAACATTGTGGACCTGACTAACTTGGGTTCCATAGAGACGGCGTGGCCGTACGGTGTTTATAACCGCGAGGCAATTTCCGGCGAGATTGCGCTCCGCTTGGGCGCGGCCGGCGAGAAATACGAAGGAATTGGCAGGCGCGTATGGCATTTGGAGGGACGTCCCGTGCTGGCGGACGCGGATGGCCCGTTTGGCAGCCCCATTAGCGACTCCACGCGCACGCAGGTTCGTGACGGCGTGAGCCAAGTCTTGACCGTGATCTACGCGCCCGCCGGTGCAGCGGTCGGTGAGGTGGAGCAATCGGTACAGAAACAGGCGCATCGACTCAAATTCCATGCCGAAGCACAGGCCGTGCGGACCAACCTAATTCAGCCAATTACGTAGCATTTTGCGACCGAAGGGATTCCGAACAATGGTTGGCTGCATCCAAAGCCTACGTATACAGTGATTTTTACAGTCTCTTCACTGGAAACGAAGGCCGCAGGCAGGTATCGTGAAAGGTCGGTCGGAGCCTAACAGGTGACCCGCTTTAACCTTGTCCTCATCATTCATGCGCACCAACCGGTCGGGAATTTTGACTCGGTGATGGAGCACGCCTACCAGAAATCGTACCTTCCGTTCGTGGAGGTACTGCTGCGGCATCCGTCTCTGCGCCTAGGGCTCCATTATTCAGGCGGGTTGCTGGAGTGGATCGAGCGCGCACATCCGGAATATTTCGAGAGCCTGTGCGTCATGGTCAAGCGCGGGCAAGTGGAACTGTTGGGCGGCGGATACTACGAGCCAATTCTTGTTGTGATACCGAAAAAGGACGCGCAGGAGCAAATCGACAAGCTTGCCGGCTATCTGTCGCGTCACTTTGGAAAGCGCCCTCGCGGCGCGTGGCTGGCGGAGCGCGTTTGGGAGCCGCAGTTGCCCTCAGTTTTGGCTTCGGCGGGCGTGGAATTCAGTTTGGTCGACGACAATCATTTCCTGAACGCAGGATTCGATCCGGCCAGCCTCTTCGGAACTTTTGTAGCAGAGGATCAGGGCTCGTCTGTGGTTTTGTTCCCTGGATCGAAAGCCCTGCGCTATTTGATTCCTTATAAGACTCCGCAAGAAGTTGTTGGATTTTTTCGCGAAGCGGCGCAGCACAATCCGAGCGGCATCGCCACGATGGGCGACGACATGGAAAAGTTTGGCGTCTGGCCGGGAACGTACGACTACGTCTACAAGGACGGCTGGCTAGAGCGCTTCATCGCCGAATTGGAAGCCAACCAGAATTGGCTGGCTACGCTTACGCCGAGCGAAGCGATGGCCTCGCGCGAACCGCTTGGCCGTGCCGACTTGCCCGCATGCTCGTACGCGGAGATGATGGAATGGTCCCTGCCCACGCAAGCGCGTGTGCGCTTTCAGCAGGTGGAAAAAGAATTTGCGTCGCGCGAGGATGTAAAGGAATTTTTGCGCGGCGGCGTGTGGCGCGGCTTCCTCACAAAATATTCGGAGTCGAACCTGATGCAGAAGAAAGCCATGCTGGTCTCGCGAAAATTGCGGGATGTCGAAGCGAAGCTCCGCGCGGACGGTGCGCCGCTCGAGGGCTTTCGCCGCGCCAAGACGGATCTGCTCTGCGGGCAGGCGAACGACGCTTACTGGCATGGCGTTTTTGGAGGCCTCTACGCGCCGCACTTGCGCACCACCGTGTGGCGCTCGTTGATTCGTGCCGAAGCATTTGCCGATGCTGCGGCTCACAAGCGCGAGAAATTCGCCGAGCTGAGGCGATTTGACATTGACGCGGATGGACACGAAGAGCTCTATCTGACCACGGAGCGCGCCGCAGTTCTGATTTCACCGAATGACGGCGGAACGGTCGAAGCAATGGACTTCCGCCCGAGCAGCGTTGCGGTGATCAACTCGATGATGCGCCGGCCGGAGCCATATCACCAGAAACTCGGCCAGGCTACGGGACAGAGCGGCGTCGCGTCGATTCACGATCAAGTGCGTTCCAAGGAGCCGGGGCTCGAGAAGCGTCTGAAATACGATCGCTGGCCCCGCAACTCTTTCCGCGTGCTTGTATTTCCTCCGGAAAGCTCCGCCGAAGATTACGAGAACATAAAACTGAATGAAAACGCCCAGCTCGCCGGCGGCGCTTATCTTGTAAAGGACGCCAGTGCTTCGAAGGTGCGATTGATCACGGAAAGCGCGGACGGCGAATGGAAAGCGGAGAAGACTTTTTCGTTCGCGGCGAGACCGGACGGTTTCCGAACGGCGTGCGACGTTAGCATCACGCATGAAGGTCAGACTCCGCTGAAGGCCATGGTCGGAATCGAAATGATCGTGAACCTGCTCGCGTCGGATGCGACCGACCGCTATCTCGAGGTGGCTGCGAAGCGCCAACCGTTGCGGTGGGCTGGCGCCGCGCCTGCATCAGAACTAAAACTCGTCGACGAATGGCAAAACATTCGCGTGACGCTTCAAGCCGAAGATGCCAGCGATTATTGGGTGGCCCCGATTGAAACTATTTCAGAATCCGAAGAAGGTTTCGAGCGCGTCTATCAAGGCTCGCAAATCATGGCCGTCTGGCCGGCGGAGTTTCACCCGGGAAAAGAATGGAAAGCGCGGCTCACTTGTTCGCTTGAGCCCGTGCACTAACAACCCACGAAGTTACCTTTCCTCGGTTTCCTTCGGGTGTTCTTCGATTGCCTATACCCAGGGATTGGATCCTTCGGACTGTCGTGTAAACACCATCGATGCGCGACGACAAAGGCCCGCATATTATGGAGTTATGCAACAATTGAATGGAGAATTAGGGCTCAAATAATATCGTGCAATTGTTCGATGTAATACAGACGTAACATAAGCCGACCCGATAGAGTGACGGCTTTCCCGCGAGGGAAAGAATGGGTCAACCAGCGAACCCTACCGACCATCGGAGCAGTCGTTCGTACCGGCAGACCAACGGGGAAGATATACCGCTTAAGAACAAAATCCTCCTGGCGATTCCAGATCTGGAATATACCCTCGTCCAACCTCACCTGGAGCCTTTTCAGTTCCGCCAGCAATCCGTCCTGCATGAGCCGACGGAAAAGCTGGAGTTCACCTACTTCCCGAACAGCGGCTTGATTTCGCTGCTGATTGCGACCGAGGATGGCAAAACAGTCGAAGCAGGTATGGTTGGAAACGAAGGAGTTGCCGGAATAGCAGCGGCCGTCGGCCTGACTGTTTCTCCTTTGCGTTTCGTTGTGCAGATACCGGGAGCGGGGTTTCGGCTCAAAGTGTCCGCGCTTCAAGGCCGTTTGAGATCGCTGCCTCACCTGCAGATGCTGCTAAGCCGCTTCGCCGTCATTCATGGAATGCAGGTGGCGCAGACCGCAGCTTGCAACCGGTTGCATGAAGTCGGAGAGCGTCTGGCGTTCTGGCTGCTCATGGCGGCCGATCGCGTCGAGTCCAATTCGTTGCCGGTCACGCACGATTTCCTCGCCACCAGTCTCGGAACAGACCGCCCGAGCGTCAGTCTTGCGGCTAAGGCTCTGCAAAAAAGGAAAATCATTCAATATCGGCGCGGCACAATCGAAATCCTCAATCGGAAGAGGCTCGAAGCTTCCGCCTGCGAATGCTACCGAGTGGTCCGCCAGCTGAGTGGAATGCTTCGCCCGAAGTAATCTAGGCAATTCTTGTCACCTTCGAAAAGTAGACCGCAGTTGCCGGGCGCACCCGCGCTTTGGTAAAGTGGCCAAAACGGAGGAATGAATGGCTGTTTCCAAGGAACTGTTGGACATTCTTGCTTGTCCGGTTTGCAAAACGCCGGTCAAAATGACGCCTGACCAACAAGGCTTGAAGTGTGGGAAGTGCCACCGCGTTTATCCCGTGCGTGACGACATCCCTGTGATGCTTGTGGACGAAGCTCGCATTGAAGCGTCGTGAAGCGCCGTCCCTTCTGACAGATCTGCCCGCGGGCGCAGAGGTTTTGATCATCCGGCTGCGCTCGTTGGGCGACGTGGTCCTGCTGACTCCCGCTCTTTCCGCCATACACGCCTGGCGCCCCGATTTGCGTTTGAACGTCCTCGTTGAGCCGTTCTGCGCGCCCGTTCTTGAAGGGAATCCTGCGGTTGCCGAAACCTTGCTGATGGGCGGATTTTTTTCTGTCGTCCGCAACTTGAAACGCCGTCATTTTCCAGTTGTATACAATCAGCATGCAGGTCCGACCAGCGCGCTGCTCACTGCGGCGATTGGTGCGCCGAAGCGAGTCTGCTGGGCACGCCGGCAATTTTCGTTTGTCTACAACGTGCTCGTTACCGACCCAGGCGACAAGATTCACACGGTTGAGCATCGTCTCGAGCAATTCTATGCGACCGGCCTGCCGCGCGGGCCCATTCCTCCTGCGCGCGTTTATCCGCAACCGGATGCAGGTGCTGAGATCGCGAAAAAACTAAGTGATATGGGAATCTCGCCGGGCGCGCCATGCGCCGTGATTCATCCGGGCGGAAAATATTTCACGAAGAGATGGACTGTCGAGAATTTCGTGGCGCTCGCGCGATGGCTGAAAAAGACTCACGGCATCGAGCCCGTGTTCAGCGTCGGCATCAACGAAGCGGAAATCGCAAACGAACTCCGCAGGTTGTCGAGCAGGGAATTTGCCCTAATGGATTCTCTGGATTTGCGTGAACTGATCGCGTTGGTCGCCGGTGCGCGCATTTTCATCGGCAACGATAGCGGTCCAACGCACATCGCAACCGCCACGGGCCGGCCCGTTGTGGCGATCTTCGGATCGAGCAGTTCCGTCCACTGGCGCCCCTGGCACACCGCGCATCGCATCGTGCAGAACGATTTTCCATGCAATCCGTGCCCGGGTGATCGCTGCTATGCGTTTGCCGAGCCTCGGTGTATTTTGTCCATCACGCTTGCACAGGTTCAGGCAGCATGCGAGTCGCTGCTCGCGGAAACTGTACAAGCGCAACGGAGTGACAGGGAAATGACGCGATGACCGCGAAAACAATCACCGGCGCGATCCCCAGACGCCGCGCGATGCAACTCCTGCAACGGATGCGTGGCCGGCGACTGGCTGTGCTCGGCGACTGGATGCTCGACCGCTACGTTTGGGGAACTGCGAATCGCATTTCTCCCGAAGCGGCTGTCCCTGTCGTCGATTTTGTGAAGCAGAGCGAATGCCTTGGCGGCGCGGGAAACGTGGCCGCGAATCTAGCCGCACTCGGCGCGCGCGTCGAAGCGTTTGGAGCAATCGGCAAGGACGAAGCCGGCGACGCGGTGCGCCACGCACTGCGCGATTTGCACCTCGCGGAAAAGGGCATCGTCGAGCTGAAGGGCCGTCCCACCACGCTCAAAACTCGCATCATCGCGCGCCAGCAGCAACTCGTGCGCATCGACAGGGAAGTCCGCACGCATTTGCCGGAACTTGCCGCCGAACAACTGGCTGAACGCGTTCTCGCAGCAATCGCACGCGTGCGTGCGGTCGTGGTTTCCGATTACGACAAAGGAATCGTGAGCGATGCGCTCGCCGAACGCGTTCTCGCCGCAGCCGCTCGCCGAAAAGTTCCGTCCTTTATCAAACCGAAATGGTCGCGTTTGGTCACGTATCGCGGCGCGACGGTTGTGATTTGCAATCGCGCCGAAGCTGGATTCCTGGTAACGCGTTCCCTCGATACCGAGCATTCCGTCGCCGAGGCCGGCCGCGGCTTGCTCGAACACTTCGGCTGCAGCGGTGTCGTCATCACGCGCGGCGCGCAGGGCTTGAATCTCTTCGAGCTCGGCCGCGCCGAAAGCTTTCACGTTCCCGCGATTAATCAGGAAACGCCGATGGGCATGATCGGACGGGCGCCAACCCACGCAGCAAACAGCGGTCGTCAAGTCTTTGACGTCACCGGCGCTGGCGACACTGTCCTCGCGACCATGGCTCTGGCAACCGCCGCGGGCGCGTCATTGCGCGAAGCCGCAGTGATCGGAAACGCCGCGGCGGGCGTCGTCGTCGCAAAATTGGGAACAGCTACCCTCACGCGCGACGAGCTGGGTTCGATCCTTAGAGAAATCACCGTTAATAAGTAGGCGGGGGGAAACTCAAAGAATGGCTTGTTCGATTGATCCAAATGACAATGGTCTTTGTCTTGTTCGCTTCAGCCGTGCCGTCCTGGGGAAACGGTTGATACGGACTGACCAGCACAGTCACCGCGACGCTCGAGTCGCTTTTGCGAGGCGCTGAAGCCGAGTCGATTTTGAAGCTTTTCACCGGTCCGTAATACCCCGACGGTCCCCACGCGTCCTGAAAATCCTTGAATGAATAGCTCTCCGACGGCTTCCAAAGCGTGTACGCCTGTTGCAGATTTCCGGAGGACACAGCACTGAAAAACGCTGTCGCATCTTTTTCTTCGGAATCAAAGCGCACTGACCACCACACGAAGAGCGCGATGAGGAAAACCACAAGTACGGCAATGATGATGTAGTACGGTTTCTTCGATGGTTCAGGCTGATTGGCGTCGAGCAGGCTCACGTTGTTCCTATTCTATTTGACACCGAAAAATCAAATTTGGCGCTTGAAAAGTGCCACGCTCCCCGCAATCATCACCGCCGAAAATCCAGCTAAAATTAACACGTCCAACCAGATGCCTTCAATACCGCTCCCGCGCAGCAGGAGATTTCGCAGCGCGTGCACCGTATACGTGAAAGGATCAACTATGGAAATCCATCGCAGCCAGAAAGGGAAACCGTTCGTCGGATAGATCGCGCCCGAAGGGAAAAAGAGCAGTGTATTGAGCACGCCAAAAATCGCGCGCGGCACCAGCGGGTCGTCAATCCGCACCATCATCAGAAACATAAAACTGATCATGCATAGCGACGCCACTGCGACCACAATCATGAGGTAAATCAATCGAACGGGATCCCACAAGCGTGGAATCCCTGCGATCAGGCCGCCAATAAACGTAATTACGAGTCCGGCCATCAGCCCCTTGACGGTTCCAGCCAGGTCCAGCCCCATCACAAGCTCGGCCTTGTGAATCGGCGTCACCAGATAGCCTTCGTGCAGGCCGCGCGACTTGTCGTCGATAAAGGTGATACCCCCGCCGATCATCGCGACGATGAAAATCGCCATGGCGATGGAGCCAGGAAGCAAATACTTGATGTACTCGATATACGGATACACTTCGACGATGTTCAGCGCAATCGCGCCCGGCAACCTGGAAGCGAGCGGCCCCGTCGTGAGCTGCGACGTCGGAGCCACGTCCAACTGCGAGATGAGGTTCGTGTTGAGTTGATCGACGACGCTCTGCAGTTCCGTTTCAAGCGAACTCGAAACGAACTGGTCCGTGTTATCAACGATCAGCGCGATGCGCGGCTGATCCTGGCCATAAGCGCGCCGTGAGAATTTGTGCGGAATTTCTACAATCGCGCCGATCGCTCCCGCGCGCAAATCCTCCATCGCGTCTGGCATCGCGTTGTAATCCACCACGTGAAACATCTTCGGGCCTGTCGTTACGCCCGCGCACGCCTCGCGAACCTGCCACGATTCCTCGGTATGGTCCTGATCTACAATTCCGACTTTGACGTTTGTAATTTTCCCGCCGAACGCATAGCCCAGCACGATGAGCTGCATCATCGGAAAAACCATCGAGCTCATCATCAGCGCCGGGCTGCGAAAAAACTTTCGCAGGTCCCGTTCGACCAGCGCCCACATTCGAGATAGATTGAACGTCAAAGCCGAAGCCCTCTCTAACGGTACAAATGCCCGATGCTGTATTTCGCGCCTTCATTGGCGCTATCGCGAAGGTCGTTGCCCGTGTAATGAAGAAAAACATCGTCCAGCGTCGTGCCCTGAACGCTGACACGTTTCACCGTGACGCCGCGTGCCCGCGCCAGGTCCATCAATCCCGCGACCGTAGCCGCTCCATCGTTTGACGCAATGTGAACCGCGCCATCTCTGGCTTGCACACTTTGCGCGTGCGGCAGCTTCTGAAGTTGCTCCGCCCAATCCGCCGGCTGTCCGGTAAATTCTGCTTCGACCGCGTCCGTCCCGGGAACGCTGTCCTTCAGCCGCGTCGGCGAATCGAGCGCCGCCAGTTTTCCGTGGTCCACAATGGCAATGCGGTCGCAGAGCTTGTCCGCTTCGTCCATGTAGTGCGTGGTCAGCAGAATCGTCAGGTGAGATTCATCGCGCAGCCGCCGGATCATTTCCCACACGTTCGAGCGCGAAACCGGGTCGAGCCCTGTCGTCGGTTCATCCAGGAACATAATCTTTGGCGAATGAATAAGTCCTCTCGCGATCTCCAGTCTACGCCGCATGCCGCCCGAAAAAGTGCGCACCAGTTTTGCTCTGAACTTCAGCAGGTCAACCGATTCAAGCAGCCGCTCAATCAATGCCGCTCGCGCGCTCGCGGGAATTCCATAAAGCTTCGCGTGAATCAGCATGTTTTCTTCGGCGGTCAGTTCGGGGTCAGACGTAAATGCCTGCGGAATCACGCCCAGCGCGTGCCGCACGCCATTCGCATCGCTCACGATGTCGTGCCCGCCTACACGCGCGGTTCCCGAAGTCGGCGGCGTAAGCGTCGTGAGCATGCGAATCAGCGTCGTTTTACCCGCGCCGTTCGGACCCAGCAGTCCAAAGATCTCGCCCTCTTCAACGTAAAAACTGATGGCGTTCACGGCGATCAGATCGCCGAACTGTTTCGTCAATTTGTCGACTTCAATCGCGTGCATCGCCAATCACCCAAAAATCAAAGCCGCGCCCACCAATGCTTTTGTTCGTTTTGTGGAGAGAGCAGCACCGTTGCAGTCATGCCTGTGAAAAAGCGGTGCTCCGGATTCGGCAGCGAAACTTTGATCGCAAATGTTTGAATGTCGCGCTTCGTGCGGCTCACGTCGCGCTGCGTCGCAAAATCTCCTTCCACGCCTTTGAAGAAGACTTTGCCGTCAACGATTTCGCCGCTGGGCAGCTTGATCGGCATCTTCTGTCCAAACTGAATCGAATTGATGTACGTTTCCGGTACGTCCGCTCGCACCCACAGATCATCCATGTCCACTAGCACAACAATCGGACTGCCTTCCTGCACGACTTCGCCCTGCTTCGCCACGCGCACCGACACAATGCCGCCAATCGGCGCATAAATCTTCGTGTACCCGAGCTGCGTTTCATCCTCGGCTTTCATCGAAATCGCTTGCTTCAATTGCGCCTCGGTCGAAGCGATCTGGCTCCGCAAAACGTCCACCTGCTTGCGATTCGCCGTCGCCACGGCCAGCGCCGCCTCTTGCGATTTCACCTGATCCACCAGCGAACGCACGTTCGCATCGGAAGCCTTGAACGTTGCCACAGCGCTATCGCGATCCTGCGCCGCCACCACGCCCGACTCAAACAGGCTGACTTCGCGCTTCATGTTGATTTGATTCAAATCCGAGGTTGCCTTCGCCTGTTCGAGCTGCGCCTGCGAACCTGTGTAGTTCGCCTGCGCCACGCGCAGCGCCGCCGCAGTTTGGCTGTCTGTGAGGCTCAAATTCGCCTGCGCCTGCACCACTTGCGCGCGCAAGCTTCCAATCGCCGCGTCCTGCGCTGCTACTTGTGCTTGCAGCGCCGCCGGATCCAGCTCCGCGATTAATTCGCCTTTCTTCACCACTGACCCTTCATCAACATTCAGCTTGATCATCCGGTCGGTAATTTGCGGGCTCACAATCACATCGTTCCCATCAACGACCCCGATAAGCGGATACGCGTTTCCTCGCGGCGTCGTGAGAATGTACACGCCGAGCGCAATCAGAAACAGCACGCCGAGGATCACGAAAAACTTGCGCCCAGTCATTCCGGCCTCCCAGCCGTGCGGAACAATCCATGTTCCAGCAAATCGATGACCGCTTGCTTGTGTTCCGCCACGGCACTTGGCTTCAGCGCATCGTGTCCCAGCAATACGCTATGGACCGCTGCGCCGGAAAAATAAAACACGATCATTGCAAGGATACTAATCACCACATGCCCTGGATTGACGCAATGAAACTCTCCACGCGAAATCCCTTTTTCGATCGCGGCCTCAAGCTCCTTGAATCCCTGCCGGAAGTACTGCCGCGCGATACGCCGAAATTCGTTGGGCATTTCCATCATCATCTGCTGCATCAGCCGCGCGTAGTTCGGATAGGCCACGCGAAACTTGAAGTAGCCGTCGACGAACGCGAGAATGATCTGCCGCGCCGACGCATTCGCCGGCATCTCTGCTTGAATCAAACGGTTCGCTTGGCTGAAGAGGTTCTCGAAGACCGCGCGATGCAGCCGCTCTTTGCTGTCGAAATAGTAGTAGAGCATCGCTTTGTTGACGCGCGCGGCGCGAGCAATCTCTTCCGTGCGCGCTCCCGCAAGCCCGCGCTCAGCGAAGACTTGTTCCGCGGCCGCCAAGATCCGCCGCGCCGTCTCCGGGTTCTCGATTTTTTTCCGTCCTCGATGCATAACCTTGTCAGCCATTCACGCGCGCCATTGCCGCTTCGGCGTACCGCGCGCCCGATGCAACTCCTTGAGGCGCGGCTTCGTTGATGCGCGAAAGCTCCTGCGGCGTAAGCTCAATATCGAGTGCGCCGAGATTTTCTTCCAGATAGGTGCGCCGCTTCGTCCCCGGAATCGGAACGATGTCCTCGCCCTGCGCCAGAACCCACGCTAGCGCAAGCTGCGACGCTTCGCAGTGTTTCTCGCGCGCAATTTCGTGAATACGCTCGACCAGCTTCAAATTCCTCTCGAAATTCTCGCCTTGAAACCGCGGAAAATTCCGCCGGTTGTCATCCGCGGTCAGCTCCTCGAAGCGGCGAATCTTTCCCGTGAGAAACCCGCGTCCCAGCGGACTGTACGCGACGAACCCAATGCCGAGCTCTCTGCACGTTGCTAGCAATTCGTCCTCGGGCTCTCGCGACCACAGCGAATACTCTGTCTGGAGGGCCGTAATCGGATGAGCGGCGCTCGCCGCGCGCACACTTTTCACCGCCGCTTCGGACAGCCCGATGTAGCGGACTTTTCCTTCTTCAACGAGCCGGCCCATCGCTCCCACCGTTTCCGCGATCGGCACAGCAGGATCCACTCGATGCTGATAGTAGAGATCAATCGCCGGAATTTGCAGGCGCTTCAGGCTCGCCTCGCACGCGCTCTTCACGTATTCCGGCCGCCCGTTCACTCCGATAAATGGTCCGTCCGGTTTGCGAATGTTCCCGAATTTCGTGGCGATGACGACTTCATTCCGCCGCCCTTTGATGGCCTTGCCGACCAGTTCTTCATTTCGTCCGCTGCCGTAAACATCCGCCGTATCCAGCAGAGTCACGCCCAGATCAATCGCGCGGTGAATTGTAGAAATGGATTCATTGTCGTCGCGTCCCGCGTAGAAGTCCGACATGCCCATGCAGCCGAGCCCCATCGCGGAAACAGTCAAACTGCTTTTCCCCAGCCGGCGATACTGCACTGTTTTCTCCCATGCGACCCGCGAGCCGAATCGCGCAAATGCAATTATTTAACTAACTGGTTAGTTTAATCGGTCAAAGGCGCAATGTCAAGAGGTGAAGGGAACTGGTTCAAACCGTCGTGAAACGCTCAGCCTTCCAGCGCGCCCCCGGCGCCTTCGGGCAGTTCGATGGAATACTTGGTCCGCGATTTTTCCGCGTGCTGTTCGATGGCCAGCTCGATCAGCCGGCTGATCAGTTCTGTGTACGGCACGCCGCTCGCTTCCCACATCTTCGGATACATGCTGATGCTCGTGAAGCCTGGAATCGTGTTGATTTCA
>DATFQU010000261.1:0-28939 GCA_035264005.1 Candidatus Acidiferrales bacterium | reverse complement strand
GCGCTGGCGTCGATCATTCTGGGCGCGGCGCTGGCGTGGCATTTGCGGCGGCAACCGCACACAAGCTAAAGCCCGCCTGCGGCAGGCAGGCCTGTGCCACCAAATCAGGGCAGGCGCTTGATTTCAACGCGCAGCAGTGGCGGCTTTCCTGCGCGATAGGCAGCAGCTCCGGGATTCTCCACGACTTCGATTGCGTGCATCGGCTCGGGCTTCATCCATTGAACGCGCCACACTCCCGCGTGAACCGGCTCGCAATGGCTCGGCTGATCGCTGACGGTTCCGTCTCCGCGGTGATAGCGAACATGCGGCGTGCAGCCTCCCGTGTCCCAGTCCAAGAAGAAGCTCGGCCAGCGGTGATGATGCATTGGCTCGGTTGAACCGGCGGGCGGCACGGTCACGTCCAGCACGCGAACAAAAGCGTTTTCAAAAACCACTTTATGTGAATTGGGCGCTGCTTGCACGGCGTCAAAGCCGTCCGGGAACTGCGACTTGTCTTGCCCATACGTCTGCCGGCGCCAACCGAAAAACGCCAGCGATAGGCCGAGCGATACCGCAATTAACGCGAGCCTGCGCGTACGATGAAGCGGCGTTTTTTTCATGGCGCAGAGTATACGTGCGGCTTTGCGCCGCAGCAATGCCGCTTGTCGTGGACGCTTCACCCGCGCTAGTCTAATTCGCATGAGGATTCGCGTATGAACTCGCTGCTCGCTGATCTTCGGTACGCATTGCGCATGATGCGCAACTCGCCGGGGTTTGCTGCGGTGGCGATTCTGACGCTCGCGCTCGGCATCGGCGCGAATACCGCCATTTTCACCGTGGCGAATGCGCTGCTGCTGCGGCCGCTGCCGTACGCGAATCCGCAGCGGCTGATGATGGTCTACGAGGCGTCCATCGCCGACAACAGCCAGGTGGACGTGTTCTCGTATCCCTACTTTGCGCGCCTGCGCGACCAGCAACATTCGTTTTCCGGAATTTCCGCATACGCCAGCGACGATTTCGATATGTCCGGACGCGGCGAGCCGCGGCAAGTGAATGCCGGGCGCGTGAGCTGGAATTTTTTCGACGTGCTCGGCGTGCGACCGGCGATGGGGCGCGATTTTTTTGCAAGCGAAGGCCAGCGCGGCGGGCCGCGTGTGCTGATGTTGAGCCACCGGTTTTGGACGAGCGAATTTGGTGGCGCGCACAACGTGATCGGGCAGAGTTTGATGCTGAACTCACTGAGCTACACGATCGTTGGCGTGCTGCCCGCGAATTTTACTTTTGCGCCGCTCGGCGCCGACACGCAGCTTTGGATCCCGCGCGAATTCGAGCTGAACATCGCTACGCCCGAACATATCCAGGCGGGCATGGGATATCTGGAGGCCATCGCGCGGCTGGCGCCGGGAGTGAGCATCGAGCAGGCGCGCGCTGAATTGGATGTGCTGCACAAAGAATACGCCCGCGACAATTCGAACCGTTCCGACGCCGATCCAAAATGGCCGACGACTGTGACGCCGCTGCAGACGATGATCGTCGCAAACATACGCACGGCTGTGTTGATTTTGATGGGCGTGGTGGGAATCGTGCTGCTGATCGCGTGCGCGAACGTGGCGAGCCTGCTGCTGTCGCGCGCGCTGAAGCGCAAGAAAGAAATTGCCGTGCGGACGGCGCTGGGAGCGCGGCGCGGAACGATTGTGCGGCAATTGCTGGTTGAAAGCGTGCTGCTCGCGGCGATTAGCGGCGCCGTCGGCATTTTTCTGGGATTTGCAGGTACGCGCGCGCTGCTCGCGCTCAATCACGAAACAGTTTCACAATTGAGCGGAGGCGTCACGATGGATTGGCGCGTATTGTGCTTCACCATCGCGATTTCGCTGGTAAGCGGAGTGCTCTTTGGATTGGCGCCGGCCCTGCGCCTGTCGAAGACGGACTTGAATTCCGTGTTGCGCGATGAAGGACGCGGGAGCACGGGCACCCGGCGAGCGGCAAGCTCCCAGAATCTGCTCGTCGTGGCGCAGGTAGCACTTTCGATGATTTTGCTGATCGGCTCCGGACTGCTGATTCGAAGTTTTCTGGCGCTGATCAACGTGAATCCCGGGTTCGACGCGTCGAATGTGCTGACGATGCGAATAAATCTTCCACCGTCCAGATATGGCACGAACCCGCAGATGGTTTCGTTCTACAACGACGCGCTGCAGCAAATGCAATCGCTGCCGGGAGTGAGTGCCGCGGCAATCTCGTCCGCGCTGCCGCCGACTCCCACGCGTTTTGCGCCCATCCTCGCGGAAGGCGAGCCCGTTGTGCCGATCGCGCAACGATCTGGCGTCAACATCGAAACCATCAGCCCGGATTATGCCAAGGTGCTGCGCGTACCGCTCGAACGCGGGCGCGAATTCACGGCAGAAGACAATCAAACGACGCCGACGGTGGCGATGGTGAATCAGGCGTTCGTGCGGCGCTACTGGCCGAATGAGAATCCCATCGGGAAACACATCTGGCTCGGACCAATCACCACGCCAGTTGAAGTAGTGGGCGTTTTCGGCGACGAAAAGAACAATGGCCTGAGCGAAGATCCCGCGCCGGAGATGTTTCTGCCCTTCCCCAATTTGCCCTGGTCGCACTTACGATTGAGTTTGCGCAGCGCGGGTGGAGATCCAATGGCGCTTGCATCTGCCGTGCGGCAACGGCTCGCGCGCATTGACAGCGACCAGCCCATCACCGAGGTGCAAACGCTCGAGCAGATTCTCGCTCAGTCGCGCGCGGAGTCGAAATTTACGCTGGCGCTGTTCGCGATTTTTTCCGCCGTTGCGGTGATTCTTGCGGTCGTCGGAATTTACGGCGTGATTTCCTACGCCGTGGCGCAGCGGACTCAGGAGCTCGGCATTCGCATGGCGCTTGGCGCCACGCGGGCGGATATCTTGAAGCTCGTGGTCGGGCGCGGCGTGTCGCTCGCCGGCGTCGGAATTGCGATTGGCCTGATTGCTCCGTTTACGCTGACGCCGCTCATGCGGAGCCTGCTATACCGCGTGAGCCCTGCCGATCCGCTCACGATCGCTGGAAGTGCACTGCTCTTTCTGATTGCGGCGCTGCTGGCAAGCTACATTCCCGCGCGACGCGCGATGCGGATAGATCCCGCCGACGCCCTCCGCTATGAGTAACAATGCGTTCACCTGCGAACTATTTGACTCGAGCTACAGCCCGCTCTTTGCAGGTTTGCTTACGTCCTTGGGTTGGCTTACTTCTTTCGGCTTGCCGATTTTCTGTGAAGCCCCCACCCAAAAGAGGTGGAACTGGCTGTAGTCGTCGCGATAATGAACATAGTGGCGCTTGTAGTGGAGATAGAGATCCACATGCGCTGGCAGCCATAGTTCCACTTTGTGCGAGCGGAACAAAAAGGGAGCGTAATCCACGACGAAATGCTGCTTTTCGAGCCCCAGGGCCGTCATCGGGATTAACAGGTCAGAATCCAGGTGAGTCACAGCACCATTATTGGCGTTAATCCAAGCGCGCCCTTTGATCGGGAGGTTGTAGCTCGAGGCGCCAATGTTCAGCGCCGAAAGCATACTCGTGGGACGACTCGCCGTCTGCTGGAAACGCACGATCCAGGTGGGCTGGCTGTTCCATTCGCTGAGACCTTCGCACGTCCAGTCGAAGTCTTGACGGTAAGCCGAGTGAAATACGAGGGCGAGAGATGCTGCGCCGGCCTCGACAATTCCCGCGGGCATCTCGTCCGGCGTAAGATAAGGGCTCCGCAGTTCCTGTACCGGAATGCCATTTACATAAGGCTTGCCGACGGTCGCCATGTACTCAAACGTATGCTTTTCCGGAGTGTCCAGCCCGCCATTATGATTGACTTCGACGGTCTGATACTCTTCGCGCGCCGAGAAACTCTGCAAATCGCTTACAAGTTCTTCGGCATGTTTTTGAGCCCGTGCCATAACATCCGGCAGAGAGCACACCGCGCCGGAAACTTGGAACGGCTTTTCTGCGTCGATATCCGGCGGCGCCCAGTCGGCCTTCGGGGGAACCTCGACGCTGGGAGCAGGTGCGGCGGCCACATTCTCCTTCAAAACAGCGCCGTTGAGTTCCTTTGGAATGGAGATGCTTGAACTGTCAGAGGAATTCTTCAACCCCTCAAGCCAAGAGCGCACAGTCGGGGCTAGAAGGTACCGGGGGTTTTCCGTTAGAAACTCGCTGACGAACTTCACCGCGTCCTCGCGACGCCCCAGTCCCGCGTCGGCTTCTCCCACAAGGAGTTTGGCTTGCCCTGCTTCCTTCCTGCCTTCCTGCAGAGCCAGCGTGCTGTGATCGAGAGCTTTTTGAAAGTCACTCTCGCGGAGGTAGCAGTCCGCCAAGATCCAGTGGGACCGCCAGGAAGTTGGATCCAATTGGACGGCGTCTTCGGCCACTCGAATGGCCCCGCTGCAATCACCACTCTGATAGCGCAAGTTTCCGAGCGCCAAAAGCGCAGGCACCTGGCGCGAGTCGATGGACACTGACTTTTCCAAGTAAGGGCGCGCTTGGGCGAGATTTTCATCCATCAGATAGCTAATGCCCATGACGTAGTTGACGTAAGGATTTGCTTCGGCGATCGGGAAGACTTTATTCAGATGCTTTCTGGCTGACGCGTATCTGCTCTGCTGCAAATCCTTGACGCTTTTCTGTACTTCCTTTTCCACTCTCGGGCTGAGAAGAAAATGCCCGCCGGGAGGTTGGAACCTGACTGTTTCGTCGACAGATCTCATGACCACAATAGTGTTCGTGGTCTGTCCCGAAGCCGGAACCACGACCTCCTCGAGGACATCCTGATATCCCTTAGCGGTTATGGACATACGATAGGTATCCGGCATAAGGTACTCGAACAACCAACCCCCTTGAGTGGAGCGGGCAAAATTCCGGTAGCCATTGCTATTGAGCAAAATATCCGTCGGCGTGAGGCGCATGCTGAATTTTTCCGTGAAAGGCTCACCGGTATCGGTGACTAAGTAGACCATGATGTCGCTGTTTGCCGCGTTACGGTCGTGCAACATTGAACCCGATGGCGGGAGAGTTTGCGGCCGTGCGACGCTGCAAAAAACGAGCGACACCGCAAGGCAGATGAACGATCTCGCGAGATTCCGTCGGATGGCGGAAAACAGTAAGCTGCAGGGCATGGGCATCCTCACTGGAACGCAATTCTAGCTGAACTTGATGCTCAAGGGTAGATCTGTGCCTCGCTTACCCAGCGTGCATGTCCTCATATCAGAATCGAACCGCGCCCGTTTCAAAGACGTTTAGATCCTGGCGTTCGCTAGAATTTTTTGGAACACCCTCTTCTTGTCCGCGCCACGAACTGTCTATGCAGGTACGCGAACAGCCGAGGGTACCGGTAGGTTCATTCGGGAACAAGAACGGTGCGGCGGTGAGACCTGAGGCGTCCAAAAACCGGAATTTCGCGCGAAATGAAGGTTAAGCCAAGGGCAGTTTTTTGCGGGCCAAGGCGCCCACGGTAACAAGCCCGACTCCCAGCAACAGGAGGACGGCCGGCTCGGGCGCAGCCGCAATCGGCGCGATGACGAAAGCAAAAGCGCCCCGAATCGCGAAAGCGACGAGTCCAAGAGTGAAGATACCGATTCCCGCGTACTTGATCATTTCCTACCCTAGAGCACCCAAATCCAAAGAAGGAACGCCTCCACTGCAGTGCCGTCTCAGCGCAGCGCAATTCGAAAGCCATAGTGCCGATCTGAAAACAAGCTGCTTATCAACGACCGCTTCGACGCAAGCTGCAAAACAGTGCAGTTCGCCTTTCCACATATTCCATCTACCATGCGATTCATTTCGTTGAGATTACGGGAAGGTTGCGGCCCAGCAAGAAAACCCTACGCTCGTCTCAAGAGAAAAAACCGCTGGCCTACACTATTTGCATTATGGTATAATGCGTTTGCGTTTGTGGCTCTTGTGACTGCTTTTTGAGACATCGGCTAGGCTGCTCGGGGCGAAGCCCTAGGCAGCCTTTTTTTGTAGGCTCGAGAGGCGACGACGAGCGCAAATAGCTTCAGCCAGCAAGGAGTACGAAGTTGAGTAGAGAACAAGGTACAGTCAAGTGGTTTAACGCCAGCAAGGGCTATGGGTTCATTCAACGTCAGAGTGGTGAAGACGTTTTCGTGCACTACAGCGCGATCCAGTCCGAGGGTTACAAAACTCTGAACGAGGGTCAGGCTGTTGAGTTCGAGGTGAAGAAGGGACCCAAGGGCCTGCAGGCGGAAGCCGTCGTCGGCCTCTAGCCTCGTTTTTTCGATTTGAGTGGGGTATTCGTCAAACGAAATGGGGAACCGCCCCACTCACCTTGCTATCTTAAGTTGTTGAAGCAAATACACATACAGAAGCGCAGTAGTTCTGAAGTCAAAAGAGCTACACGGCCAAAGAAATTCCGTACTTAAACGGGCTGGGCAGCATCTAAGTCATTGGGGTTGCTTTATTTGCCCGTTTTTCCACGCCTGGACCCAGCTAGAGCGCAGTAAATAGATCGAAGCATTCGTCATAGGTACAGACACACAATCGCCAAGGAGGATTTTGTGCAAGTACTCGATGCAGGACAGACCGTTCGACACGTGCAATACGGGGTCGGCACCGTCACCGAATCCGATTCAGACCGCACAACGGTGGAATTCGACGATCACGGCATGAAAAAGTTTGTGACCAGCATTTGGTCGGCGGAAGTGGTAGGTGAAATTGCCGGACGGCCAACGCGTCCGAAGCGGCGCCGCAAGAGCGCAAAGTCCGCAGCAAAGGCTGCAAAGAACTAAGTTCTCAAAGAAAAATCTGGCATAAGGAAAAGCCTCGTCGCCGAGGAACAGGTTGGTGTTGGTCGGCAGCCCGCTTCCCAGAGATCGTCTATGGCAACCGAAGGTGTTAGCGAGTGTAGCCAATCTGGACGATATGCTGCATGGAAACGAACGAGACAACGGTCGTAACCGGCACAGCTTTCCCGCCGAAGTAGAAAGTCCGGAATTTCCAGTGCCAAAGGGTCTCCTGACACGACTGATAAAAGGCATCGGAAGCATATGCTGCATTCGTGCTTACGGAGGTCACGTTCCCAGACGTGTCTACGTTAATCTTCATGGCAACAGTCTCATCCGCAGCCGCAGCGGACGGCAAAGAGTAACCCACGATATGTGCAACGGCCGCACTGGGTCGGGCCACAAAGACGCCCGGGGACGATTGAATGACTTCGGGTAAGTTCACTCTGCCGTCTGAGTCTGGAAACATTAGCTTGGTAGCAAGCGTGGCCATCGTAACCTTGGGTTCAGTTGAGACGTTTCCATTTTGGATAATCAGATCCTCACGGGAGGTGACGCGACTGACCAACTGTCCGTTAATATCTAACACCACGTTTGTACCTGCCGGTACGTGAGTAAAAACCATAAGGGTTCCCTGCAGCGATCCAAGTCCGTTTACGTCGAGCGTGTTCGGCGAAGAGTGCACGTTAGTCCAGTCCGTAAGAGACGAGGGGATTTGATGATTCATGGGGGCAGGAGCCTGAGTCATGACGATCTCTCCAACTAGGGCCGGACCCGCAGTCTGACTTGTAACGCCAACGATGTACGTACCGCCTGCAGGCATGTCATTCAGACTAATTTGCAACAGCCCGTTCACAGAAAGAGGTACAGAGTGCTTCAAGCTGAAGGAGACCTTCTTGGGCTGAGATCCTTGTGCAAAACAGGGCATCGATCCCAGCGCGCTGGTCCCGAGCAAGGAAAGTGCGGCGACCGTCAAAACGCTAAAATTCGATAGAGAGTATCTAGTTTTCATGAAACTTCTCCTCACTGCTCTGGATTTTAGTCGGCATCCATGCACTGGGTTGACATAGTAAAACCATTGCTGCTCGGGCATACAATTGTTACGCAACAAAGGACAGCCGTCGGGCAAAGAAGCGTGTCCATATGGATTGCGCAGTCTCCCGACGCCCCAACTGTCCCCGCATTGTCTAATGAAAAGCATTGTTGAGCATCACTGCTGGCTGAAAGAAGCACACTTCCTGATAAACACGCAACAATTAATGCCGCTCGCCGCAAATGTTTCATTGCTTGGGAAACTCCTCTCTGGCAGTCCGTTAGTCTGAAACACAGTTAAGCGACATCGAAAAGCCCGATCCTGTCGGACAGACAATCGCTGTGCAGCATGTTAAGGGCTCTGGACCATCACAGAGAAATAGCTCCATAGTGATTGAGCAACTACCGTCAGGAGATGGCAGGGTCGAACTTCCGATAATCTCGCATCTTCCGTCCGGCGGCAGTTGGACTGCTGTTCCGAGCGCTTTACGATTATCCGCTATGACGGATGAGGAGAAAAACCCAGCAAGAACAAAGATAAAAATGAATTCTCTGAGAAATCGTTGACGCGATTGTAGCTTCACTGCCGAACGAACCTTCGACAATTGAAAAGTGCTGGCGAAATGCGATTTCGCTGTTTTCATTCAAGGCCTCTCGATCGATTGCAGTAGAGAGCAGTCGGGTCAATAATCCCCCCCCCATTTATTTCTGTGTTAAGTGCTTTCTGAAGTAAAGTCATTTGAAAGCACTTGGAACCGGTGCTAAATTGGGAATTTCCGAGAATGTCTTAACCAACGAGAACAGACGGCCCGAATATGCAGGAACCTGTTACTCGCGGTATGAGTGCTTGAGGAAGCGAGCGGCGGCGCGGGCGGTGTCCGACTGTGGCGGCGCGACGGACTGAGCGTGTTGGTAGCGCTCGACGGCCTTAGCACGTTCGCCTAGTAGATCGTAGACCTCGCCGGACTCAAGTGCAGCAGGAGCTGTGATTCCCGGATTGGCGTGGGGATAGCGGATGGCTTCATCGAATGCGCTCGCCGCAGCCGAGTAATTCTTCTGGCGACGCAAAGCTTGTCCTAGCGAATACGCCGCGCGTTCAACACGCGCATCGGGAAAATATCCTTGCTCGCCGAGATTGACGAGCTTGCGGTACGCCGCGATGGCCTGCTCGTGCTTCCCCGAAGCGTTGAGCAAATCCGCCACGGCGAGGCCAAAAATGAAGTTGTGCGGGAAATTCGCGTAATCCCTGCCAAGAAGCGCGAGCGCTTCGTCATAATGGCCTTCGCGGGCCAGAAACAGCGCGAGAATCGTGCTCGCGTCGATGCTCTCTTCCCCGCCCCCTTCGACCGCCTGGCGAAGCATTTCCAAACCCTTGGCTTTGTTACCGTGCATATCGGCGACGAAAACGAGGCTTTTTTCCCACCACGTGAGGCTTCCGATGATGTATTGAAACGTGCCAACGACGAGCTTGGCGTCCTCGTACTTCGGATCGAGCTTCAGGACGTGCTGGTCGTCGTGATACGCGCCCAATCCCTGACGCAGGGCCCCCAGCCAGCGCTTCTCGATGACCGCGGAATACACGGTTACCAGTCCGCGAGCCACCGCGCGCGCAAAAAGAGCGTCCGCGTCCTTGGGGTTTTCAGCAAGTTCGTGATTGGCAAGCGAAAGGGCGCGCTGCGAAAGTTGGTCCATCTGCGCTTTCACCTGCGGGTCGACAGGAGGCGCTTTCAGCTGCAGAAACTTATTGCCCATGTAAAGAGTAGCGTCGAGCTGGCCTTCGCGGTTCAGCTCCTTCGCCAGAACGGCGGCAAGCAGGTGGTTCACGACAAAGGGATCATTGGGATAGCGGTCGCGCTCCCTTTGGAATACGACAATGGCCGCGTCGTAGTCCATGTTGTAAAAGTCTTCGAAGCCTTGGCGTGTGGCGGCATCGTTTGGCTGAACGCGAAATGGAAGGGCGGCAGGATCGCCATCCTGGCGTACTCGCGCGGCGGCGGGATAGGGTCGCGCCGGCGCGCAATGCGGCTCCCTTCCGCATGGGGTCCTGGGAGGAGCGGCAAAAGCGGGCGTCGCGACAGCGAGGCAGGTCGTCAGAAGGAGAATCGGCGCGCGAAAAAGCACAGGTATTTGGCTCCGCCCGCGGCGTTTCAAATTCGCGGAAAGCGCTAGGGCTACTTCCTAAGTGTACTCCGAGCCGGGCGTCCAGCAGGCCCCGGGAATTCACAGAAAACACAGTACCGGTTGGGCATAGTTTCAGGGTCCGACTTTTGTGCCTCAAAATATCGCAGAATTTGCGCCAGATATGCGGCGAAATCGCCCTGGTACGAGAATGCCTGCCGTTCTTGCGGCGGTACTTTGGTACCACCAAAATGAGCCGCCGCTCCCAGTGCTCTATGCGGGGCCCGAAACTAGACTGTTGGAGAGTCGGGACACCTGCGAAACGGCTCGCGCACTACGGGTCAGAGTCGCGCGACCGCTGCAAATCTTGGGAATCGCGGGACTCTTGGGAGTCTCGACCTGCAGTCTTAGTGAATTCGCTTGGCGAGGATGGCCATGAACGCGCGGACGTCAGGGCTGTTCAACTTTTCAAGGAAAGGCGGCGACGCCTCAGCCGCAGCGGCGACGCAAACCGCTGAAAAACCGCATACGTCCGAGCAAACGGCCTCCGCCCCAGACAGCGCCAAGACTGCTCTAGCCGATTTCATTGCCGAAATGGCAAAACCCGAGCCGCGCACGTCAGCCCCTCGCACTGCCCGGCAGGAGCGCCGCCATCGCCGCCGCGTGAGAATTTCCGCCCCGGTGCGTGTGCGGCAGGTGGACGTCCGGCAGGCAACGGAATTCGACCTCACGATGACGGCGGACGTTTCGCGCGAAGGAATTCTGTTCGAAACTTCGCGCGCAACCTACCAGCGCGGGCAGGAAGTTGCGGTCGTTTTCCCTTACCGCGCGATGGTGCCAGGAGAGCATACGAAGGAGCAGCGCGGCCAGGTGGTGCGGGTAGTGCGCGCGAGCGAAAACCGGTTTGGCGTCGCGGTGGCATTCATCGCTGGCGAGCCAAAATTGGAATTTGTCGATTCGCTGGGCAATCCGCTGGGGTATGACTCGACGCGCGAACACAGATCCGACACGTTTTCCCCGGCGAAGGCTCCTCAGCAAAAGCCACTAATCATTCATGTGGACGCCGATGCGCACATACGGGCGATGGTGCGTGCGGAGATGGAAGCACAAGGTTACCTGGTGGAGTCGTTAGAGGATCCGAATCTCGCGCTCGCGGTGCTGCGCCATCGGGAGCCGGCGGCGCTAATCACCGAGGCCGAGCCCTTTGCCGGTGCGTTGCCGGGCGGCGGAGAAATGTCTGGCTACGATTTGTGCGTGATTGTCCGGCGCAACGCGAAGTTGGCGCGTGTTCCGGTGATCTTGACGACTCGCACAGGATTGCCGAGCGATTTTGCCACAGCGCACGCGCTGGGCGCCACGGTTTGCGTTTCGAAGCCGTACGACTTGAAGCGCATTATGCACCTGGTGCGCATGCTGACCTTCTCCGAAGCGTAGTTTCTTTCCCGACAACGACACTCGTCTGAACAATCGCCCTCTTTCCCTCACTACGCTGCCGCTTTTGCCCATCACAACGAGCAACCCTGAAACATCGCAGAAGCATCGCAGGCAGCGAATCATGCCGCGGCTCGAGTGTGTCCATAAATCCGTCGCTTGATGCGAACGAGCGCGTACGTATAATGCTTGTTCGCTCTTCGCGCGACGGAGACGCAGAGGCAATGCGCGCGGGAACTCGGAGGAATTGAGGATGGGACGAAAGGCGGTTCTCAGTGGATTGCTCGCGGTCGCTTGCCTCGCCGGCATTGGCTGCGGCGGAAATTCCAATCCAATCCCTGTGATCGATTCTGTCTCGCCTGTCTCCGTGCCCGCGGGCGAAGGCGCTTTCGCTTTTTCCATCTCCGGCACGAACATGAACAATTCGTCCAGCGTGACGTTCGGCTCGAACTCATTGACGGTACTCAACGTTCAAACGCCGCCATGCCCGACTCAAATGAATTGCCCTGTCATCTTGGTCGTGCTGGTTCCAGCAAGCCAGGTGAGCGCTGCGGGAGCGCAGCAGGTCAGCGTAACGACCGATGGGAAAAGATCGAAAAGCCTTACGTTCAATGTGACGTCGCCGCAGATTCTGACAATGTCACCATCAGCTGTGCCCGCTGGAGCGGCGGCGTTTCCCTTGACGATGACCGTCCTCGGCGCTGCGCCGACCATACAAGTGGGCTTTGGCACCGCGAAGAATCCGAACACTCCGCTCACGCCGACCGGCCCCATCTCATGCAATCCGCAAACGGCGTGCACCGTTGTGGTGACTGTGCCGGCGGCGAGCGTGAAAAATGCAGGGGCGATGCAGGTGACTGCGATCAATCCGCTGGCATCGAGTGGTGGCACGGCCACGGCCAATTTTCTGGTGACAACTCCAGGAACAGGCTTCCCGATTCCGCAATCGGCAAGCGGCGGGACGCCGGGGAACGCGGCGAGCACGCATTCGTCGGTTTCCGACGGCGGGCTGTTTGTGGCATTCGATTCAACGGCAACGAATTTAAGCTCGACGGCCGGCAATGGACTTTCACAGGTCTATCTGAGGCAAAACTGCTTTGGCATGGCCTCGTGCACTCCGCAGACTACGATGATTTCCACCGCCGGCGGAGCGGCAGGAGCGGGAGGCGTGAACGGAAGCGACCGCCCGCAGATTTCGGCCGACGGCCGATTTGTCGTATTCGAGAGCGACGACACAAATCTGGCGGCGAGCGTGACGACACCGGTTGAGCAAATTTATTTATACGATTCCTGCAACAGCATCTCCGGCGCGGTGAAGGGCTGCACTGCGAAACTTACCCTCATCAGCTCGAATGGCATGACTCCTGGAGATGCGCCGAGCCTTGCTCCCACCATCAGCGCGTATGGACTGTACGTTGCGTTTCAATCGTCGGCGACGAACCTGACTGCGGGGAATCCGCCGGCAAACGTCAATCAGATTTATCTGTTTCAGAACTGCAACGGCGTCACCGGCGCGATCAGCGGCTGCGCACAGGGGACAACGCTGCTTTCGACGGATATAAACGGCAATCCCGGCGATGCAGATTCGGTGACACCGTCGATCGATCCGCTGGGAGTCGCGGTCGCGTTCGAATCGCTCGCGAACAATATTGCTTCGGGCACGCCATCGAACGGCGCGCGGCAGATTTATCTGCGAACCACCTGTCTGGAAACGGCCCCGCTGCTGGCGTCGCCCTGCACGCAGCAGACCGTGCTCCTTTCAGCCGATTCGAGCGGCAAGCCCGGAGCGAGCGACAGCATTACTCCAACGCTGACGGACAACGGGACTCTTTTCGCGGCGTTCGCATCGGCCGCGCCGAATCTGCTACCCGCGAACGTGACGGCGCAGCAAATTTTCGGCGTGCAAGCGTGCGTCACGCTGCCAACTACGGTGAAGTGCGCGCCGGGTACACGAGTGCTTTCTGTGAATTCCGCTGGATTGCCTGGACAGGCAGCGAGTTCGAATCCCTCCGCGTCAGGGTCGAACGTAGTGTTCACTTCGCTCGCGACTCTTCTTTCCGGCATCAGCGGCCAACAGGTTTTCGGCGTGCCTGCCTGCGCTCCCGGACCGTGTTCCGCTACGCCTGTCCTGATTTCAGCAGACGCGAATGGAACTGGAATCGGAGGCGACTTTGGCGCGGTCGGAGGCGGCGGGCTGGCGGCGTTTTCGACGGTGGGCAGTTCGGGCGCGCCCGGAATCGGCGAAATTTTCCTCGCCGCCCCATTCTAGATCGGAAGTGATTCTAGTGGCACAGGCTTTAGCCTGTGGCCTTTCTTCCACCTGCCGCACTCGACCACTGCCAGTCTCCTGGAGACTGTACGAGATGGGCGGTTACAGGGTTATTCTCAATGTATCGGCGTAACTGTTCGCGTTCACCGTTATCCCTGACCCCGCGATCGAACGATTCGTCCTGCCAAAATCGCTGGCCAATCCTGGCAAGAATGCGATTTGCATCTCTCGCAGTCGCACCTTTGATGCGTTGGGTTATCTTTGCAAGCGACGCTTGTGGATTGATAAGAATGTGAACATGATTCGGCATAACGACATAGGATTCCAAAGTGTAGAACCGTAAAACTGATGCGCCCCGTTCGATGGCACAAGTCATTATTGCGGCGATTCTAGGGTCGCTGAGCCAGCATGGCCCGGCCTTGGCCCGATCCAAACTTCGATCCCAAACCAGGAAGCGCCTCCCATCGGAAACAGGTTCCTGTCGTTTCGAACCTGGAAGCAAATGGCAGGCAACGAGCCGTGCAGCCGCCAAGTTACAAATACCGACCGCCCATCTGGAAACCAATGGGGCAGATTACGCCGGTAAAAAGTCGTCATCGTCGTTATAGTTATGCAAACGCCCTCATATCTTAAATGCACACAGGCTAAAGCCTGTGCCACTTGAGGCGCTGCTCTTCGGCAGGCTGGCGGAGCCAGAGAGGTTGCGAAGAATAACAAGGAGAAAAATTAATGGGCGGGGCGGTGTGTCTGCGCGTAATGCAAGGCAAAGCGGCGCGTGTAGATGGCGACGTTGACGAGGAACACGCCGATCGCGCCGTACTGGAGAAGCCACAGAGGAAAACTCGGCGCCACCGCGGCGCGCATGTAGTGCAATTCAAATGGGCCATGATAAGGAGCCATTCCGGCGCGCGCCTGGCAGAATTTTTCGAGCAACGTCAGCGGACAGTTGAAGGTCGCGTTCTCGGCGATCACTCCGTAAATTAACGTGAGAATGTGCAGAACTTCGAGCCCCGGACGGCCTTTCGTGATTGCGGCGCCGAAGACGTACCAGACATTGAAGAACAAATGGATTGCGAGGACGGCAATGGCCGCGACGAAGAAAAAATCCTGAGCCCAACTATGAGTCATAACAGGCGCCTCTTCATGAGCGGTATCGAGAATCGCGCTGGGTAAGGTAGCGGAATGACCCGTAGGCCCTTCCGGGCCGACGCCACCATTATAGATTCCCGCGAAAGAGTGGGAGTGGCTATTTTTCAGGCAGCGCCGGGCCGCTTCTCTGTTTCGTGTTTCGCGCTGCAAGATTTGGCGTCGCGGAGGTGCAGCATGGCGATTGATATTCGCGGAATGACTCCACTGCTTCAGGTTTTTGAGATGCGCAGGTCAGTCGAGTTTTATCGCGACGTGCTGGGCTTCGAGGTTGTCAGCAATTCCCCTCGCCGCCCCGAAGCGCTGTTTCATTGGGCGCTGTTGCGGCGCGACGGCATCGAGCTGATGTTGAATACGGCTCACGATGAAGGCGAGCGGCCTGCTGTTCCCGATGCGAGGCGAGTTGCGGCGCATGACGACGTGACGCTCTACTTCAGTTGTCCCGACGTCGATGCGGTATATGCTGAACTTCACGCGAAAGGCATCGCGAAAAACGAACCGACAGTTGCGCCGTACGGAATGAAGCAGTTATACATCAAGGATCCCGATGGTTACGGCTTGTGCTTTCAGTGGGCGGTGAAGGAACAGACGACGGCGGGTGCGTAATTTGTTTTGTCCCGCGCGTTGAGGGGGGTGACGTCAGCCATGATCAACGGAACGCACATTTTGTTTTACAGCACGGACGCGGATGCGGACCGTGCGTTCCTGCGAGACGTGCTCGGATTTCATGGTGTGGATGCCGGCGGAGGCTGGCTGATCTTCAAGATGCCAGCGGCTGAAGCGGCCATGCATCCGGCCGAAGCGAAGTTGGCTTATCCGCACGGTGACGGAAAGATGCTCGGCGCTGCGGTTTTCTTCATGTGCGATGATGTTCGGGCGTTAGTGAGAACGCTCGATGAAAAAAACGTGAAGTGCGAACCGATTGAAAAGGAGCGCTGGGGCCTGCGCACAGCAATCACCCTGCCGAGCGGCGGGCAGATCGGGCTTTACCAGCCGACGCATCCGACCGCACTAGATTTGAAATAGGGCCCGAGGAGAATTCATGGGAAAGAAAATGGGTACGACTGCGTGGCTGGTGGTTGCGAGCCTGGCGGTGATTTTTCTCGCGCCAAGGACGGCACGAGCGGACGAGCCGGTGCAATTCAAAGCTGCGGATGGCGTAACGGTTTATGGCGTTTACTATGCTGCGGCGAATTCGTCGACGCCAGTGATTCTGCTGTTTCACCAGGCGGGCTCGAATCATTTTGAATACGCACCGATTGCGCCGAAACTCGTCGCGGCGGGTTTCAGTTGTCTCGCTATCGACCAGCGGTGGGGCGGCGAAATGTGGAAGCAAACGAATCAAACCGTAAAGAAGCTTGGGCACGCAGAAACCGCGGCGGACAAAGTGACGGACCTGGAAGCGGATCTGGAAGGCGCGCTGGCATGGGCGCACAAGCGCGATCCACATCGCAAATTTATTTTGTGGGGCAGCAGCTATTCGGCTTCGCTTGTGTTTGTGGTGGCGGCGAAGCATCCGGATGAAGTGGCTGGCGTGCTGTCATTTTCGCCGGGCGAATATTTCGATGAGCATCCGACGATGATTGAAGACGCGGCGATGAAAGTGCACGCGCCCGTGTTCATTACGTCGGAAAACGAGCCAGACCGCATCGAGGAGGCGACGAAGATCTTCAATGTGGTTCCTTCGCACGACAAGGTGCATTACAAAGCGCAATTCGCGGTGCACGGCTCTTCGACGTTGCGCACGGACCGCAATCCCAAGGGCGCGGCAGCAAATTGGGCAGCCGTGATGAAATTCTTGAAGCAGTTCGAGCGCTAAGCGCTGCGATTTGGTGCCGCGGCGGCGAGAATCAGCATCTATATCGGCATCGACAAGGAGCGGGACGCGAGAGCTGCATTGAGCGTCCAGGGTGCTCTCGGGAGGAAAGAAATGCGCCGCGCATCGCCGTGGATCCTGATTTTCACTCTTCTGTTGCTGACACCCACCATCAGTTTTGCCCAATCCACTTCTACTTCAACCGATTCGCAGACGCTGCAAGCGCTGCTGCAAGAGGTGCGCCAACTCCGGCAGGAGTTACGTACGATGACCGTGGCGTCGGAGCGAGGGCAGATTTTGCTTTCGCGCGAGCAACTGCAGCAGACCGCTGTCCAAAACGCCCAAAGGGAAGTTGATATGGCGAAAGCGAGAACAGAACAGGCAGATGAACGATGCCGGCAGTTGACCAGGCAAGTGAGATACTTCACGGACGCGGACAGCGAAGACGCGACTCCAAATGCAGCAGAGCGCCAAAGGATTGAGCAGGAGCTTGAGCGGTCGAAGGCCGCTCTGGAGCAAGCAAACGCGGACGACGGGAAGGCGCAATCCGCTGAGATGCAGGCCAATGACAAATTGCAGATCGAACAGTCGAAGCTTGCGGCAATTCAGGCGGATTTGGACCAGCTCGACAGGAGCTTACAGAGCCTGGCAAGCCAGCCGGTGAATTGACGGCGACTCACCCCCCGGGCCTCTGCTGAAGCGAACTGACGTCCCTGCTAGACAGGGTGCGAAATGTTGCGATTAGAAATGCGCCGAGGCTTTGTTTTGTGTGAGTTACGGGCGATTCTAATCGCGAGGGTGTTGCGATTAGAATTTTGAGAGTTGAGCACAGCCGCGCACCCTCGTGTAGGACGATCCTGCGACGCCGTCGCCGCACCGGATCGCTCCGCAGAACCGACCGGAGCGCAGAAGCGCGCGCAAGGCCAACCTACAAAGGCAAAGGCACCGAGGCGAGATCCTTCGTCGCGAAATTCGCTCCTCAGGATGACACCTAAAACGACCACGCCAACTTCCAACCGCACCTAGGGAACGAGGGGGCGGGCAACTTCGCAGAGAGGGCTGACCGCAAAGGCGGGCGGCGAGCCGCCCCTACAGTCTCGCAACGGCACGTCGTGGCCTAGCGCATTCCAAATGTGTCCGGGCCCGACGGCTAGAACACCGATACAAATACGATGCCTGAGCACAGAGGTCGCGTAAAGCCCCCAACAAAAGCAAATGCGTCGAGGCGAGATCCTTCGTCGCGAAATTCGCTCCTCAGGATGACACCTAAAACGACTACAACAGCAGATTTCCCGCGCGTATGAGGCGGACCCAACGGCCGCGCTGACGGCCGGTGCATCGTAGGTTCGAATCGAAAAGCCACAGGCTGAAGCCTGTGCCACTGAAGGCCGCAGGCCAAAGCCTTGCCAGTGAAAAGCAGAAGCAGGTCCCTCACCACCATCGCGCAACGACCGCGCGCTGGGTTCGGGATGACAACGTGAAACGAAGGCAAAGACCCACCCTTCGCAGAACCGGCGAAAAATGGGGCACCCGAAAAGGCAATTCCAATGCATCCCGCTGGAAGACTAACCAAGCGATGCAAAACTACGAGGCTGGGGCGTGGGCGGTTTTGGGGACTAGGAAAAGGAGCAGGCCGCCGGCAATTCCGGCGGCGGCAACCACGGCCATGCCTGAACTGAACGAGCCGGTCCGCGTGCTCAGATAGCCAAGCAAGTACGGTGCGGCAAAGCCAGCGACCGAAGCGACTCCGTTGATCAATCCCACGGCAGCGGCGGCTGCGGAACGGCTGAGCAGCGCTGTGGGAATCGCCCAGAACGTAGAGAGAAACGCGTTCACGAATGCAATCATGGTGAAAAACAGTACGGTGACCGGCAGCGAGTGCGAGTTCGCCATGATGCCCAGCGCTCCAAGTGCGGCAACGAACAGAGGAATCGCGGAGTGCCATCGGCGTTCCATCTTCTTGTCGGAGTGCCATCCGTTCGCGCACATGGCGACGAACATTATGACGTACGGAATCATGCCGACAAGGCCGAGGTCCGAGAGGCCGGACTGGCGCTTGAGCATGGTCGGAAACCAGAAATAAAATCCGTAGCCGACAAAGTATTGGAGAAACGCGATCAGGGCAAGGAGCAGGACGATGCGAGAACGCAGCGCCGCACCGACTGATACTGTCTGAGGAGTGTTGAGCCGCTCCCCCTGGAGTTTCTGTTCGATCCATTCCTGCTGCGCGGGAGCGAGCCAGTGAGCTTCGCGCGGCCGGTCGCGCAGAATGAAATATGCGATGGCACCGAGAACGATGGCGGGCGCTCCTTCCAAAATGAACAGCCAGCGCCATCCTTGCAGGCCTAGAAATGTGTGGCCGACGATCCAGCCCGCGACGGGAGACGCCAGCGCCTGCGAGAGCGGAATGGCGGACATGAAATAGCCTGTGGCCTTGCCGCGGTCTCCCCTGCTGAACCAATGACTCAGGTAGACAATTACGCCGGGGAAAAAAGCGGCTTCGGCCGCGCCGAGCAAGAGGCGCGCGGCGTAGAGTTGATGCGCATTGTGAACGAGGCCGGTCAGCGCTGTACAGGAACCCCACGCAATCATCACGCCGGAAAGGATGCGCCGTGCACTCCAATGCTCGACGAGCATCGCGCCGGGAATTTGCAGCGCGACGTAACTGAGGAAGAAAATTCCCGCGCCCAAGCCGAAGATGCGGTCGCTGAATCCCAAATCGCCGGTCATGCCGAGCGCGGCGTAGGCCACGCTAGTGCGGTCAATGTAATTCGCGATGTAGAGAACGAAAAGAAACGGAAGCAGGCGGACGGCGATCTGATGGCGCGTGCGGTCGCCGATTTCAGTGGCGACAGATGGGGCCGCGATGGTGGGATTCACGAAGGACAAAACAATTGTCTCCGGCGGAAAATTCGGGCGAAGTGTAACGGAAGGCGGTGATGAGTGACAAGTGACCAGTGACGAGCGTACAGTCGGCGGCATGCGCAAGGTGGTTTTGTGGCTGGGCATGAGCCTCGACGGTTACATCGCGCGCCCGAACGGCGACGTGGATTTTCTGATCCATCCCAAAGACTATTCGATGGGGCCGTTCTTCGCGACGGTTGACACGGCGATCATGGGACGCAAGACGCTCGAAGCAGGATTGCGATTGAGCGGCGGCAAGCTGCCCAAGACCACGATCAAGATGTACGTGATGTCACGGACGGAACGGCCGGGAGAGCGCGGCGGCGTGACGTTCGTGAATGAATCGCCGACAGCGCTGGTCGAGCGAATTCGGCGGAAGCGCGGCAAAAACATTTGGCTGATGGGCGGCGGCGAGCTCGTGCGCGAATTTCTTCGAGAAGATTTGGTTGATGAGATGTACCTTGGCGTCGTTCCCGTGCTGCTCGGCGAAGGGATTCCGCTATTCCCTGCCGGCTCCCCGCAGCGCGAGTTCACGCTCACAGAAAACAAAACCTATTCGCAAGGAATGATCGCGCTGCGATATGAGCGGGCGCGCGGTACGGCCAAGGCGAAAAAGAAAACGCCGAAACGCTGATTTCCGAGCGTTCGGCGCAGTCACGTCATTCTGCAGCTTCCCTACCAGTCTTCACCGCAAATTCCTGTGACGAAACAAATGTTTCGAGAGGCCGCAGGCCCCAGTGTTGACGGGGTACATTCCTTGATACTTGTTCGTATTGGTCGGTAGAATAGTTGTTATCGAGCCTCTCCAAAATGGAGGTTGTGTGACGTTACAGCGAGTGGGAATTTTTTGGCTTCCTAGCTCATGGTTGCGGGATGACTGGCTCTTGTCGCGAGTGACGGCCAAGGTTTTCTTGAGTACGGCTGTCTGCCTTGTCGTGTTGATTCCAGTATTCTTCGGTTGGGTTTCCTCCAGAAACTTCCCAGGTTGGTTTCAGTTGCCGTGGACTATAATAGGAATGGTTATTGCCGCTGGAATCGCTTTTCTCTTTTTGGGAATGTGGCGTTACTGGATTCGCCTTGACGATTCACCACGCGCCTGGAAGCGCCTCTGGTTTTTTGTCCTGCTATTCGGATTCTGCTACGGTAGCTGTGTATACTGCCTTTTTGTATATATGCCACAACTGAGTCGGCAGAGACTTCGCTTCGGGGTTTAGGTCGTGTTACGAAGAATCTTCTTTGGTATTTGGATTTTTATCTTTTCCAGCGTAGTGGTTCTTGGCTTTTTCCCTCGGTTACTGCTAAAAATTCCGCTAAACAGCTTCGGAGTTATCCATATTTTTCTGCTTCTATGGGTCTTGTTTACATTTGTGTATGGAATCGTCTGGATCTACCGTCGCGGTATGCGGCACGCGCGAACGAAGTAGGAGCCACAGCTCCCAAACTGCAGGGTCCCTGTAAGTCATAGCCAAGGTGTAGCACTCTTCCCTTGCCTATAAGCTAGCCCCGCCCCAATGTTGACAGCGACAGCGGGCGCGGGTAGACTCGCCGCACCTTGCGGCTGTGGATGCCGGTGCGAGTTTGGTTTTCTTTGCACGCCTGCCGCCAAGGATGAGTTGCGAATCGGATTTTTTGGCTCCCCACAGATTTCCTAATTCAGAATTCTAGTTTCAAAGGAGCAGCTTCAAATGAACATGGACAAAGTGCATGAAATGGCGTTTCGCGTGGTCGGAGACACTGGCGGCGCGTTCACAATGGCGCTGGCGTACATTGGCGACAAACACGGACTGTTCAAGGCGATGGCTGGAGCCGGGCCGATGCGCAGTCCGAATCTTGCGGCGCGCACGCAACTGAACGAGCGGTATGTCCGCGAATGGCTGCGCGCGATGGTTGCCGCGGAGTACATCGAATACGAGGCCACGACGGACATGTACCGCATGACCGAAGAGCAAGCATTCGTGCTGGCGAACGAGGACAGCCCGTTGTTCGTAGGCGGCGCTATGCAATTCACCGCGCCCTCGATTTGCAACGTGCACAAGGTCGCTGAAGCGTTTCAAAAGGGCGGCGGCATACCCTATTCAGAGATCGGTGATGAAGTCCCGCACGCGATCGAGCGATTGTTCCGGCCGGGTTACATAAACTTTTTAGCAAAGGACTGGCTTGGCGCGGTGCCCGGACTCCTGGCGCGACTTGAAAAAGGCGCCGCAATTGCGGACATCGGCTGCGGGCGCGGGCAATCCACAGTGACGATGGGAAAGAGCTTTCCGAAATCGAAAGTTCTCGGAATCGACTATCACCAACCGAGCATCGAGACGGCGCGCAAGCTCGCGGCGAAAGAAGGACTGAGCAACGTGGAGTTTTTGCAAGCGTCGGCGCACGAGTTTCCCGCCGGGAAGAAGTTCGATTTGATTTGCAGCTTCGATTGCATCCACGACATGGTGGACCCAAAGGCAACAGTGCGCGCGGTTCGCAACGCGCTGGCGGACGATGGCGTGTATGTGTGGTCGGAGCCGAACGCGACAGCGAACGCGCACGAAAACCGCAATCCTGTGGGTAAAATGTTCCATTCGATCAGCCCGATGCATTGCATGACGGTGTCGCTCGCGTACAACGGCGCGGGGCTGGGCACGGTGATTGGCGAAGAAGGCGCGCGGTCACTGGCAAGCGAGGCGGGATTTTCGCACTTCGAGAAACTGCCGATTCAACATCCGCTCAACCAGTTTTTCGCGCTGCGGCGATAGGACAAACTCGAAAGCGGGCGACGCAGACTTCTGGAATGCTTGTCACGGTAAGAAGCTAGCCTGCGCGTGTGGCGGATGCTCGAAACATATCGAGCGCCGCTGGGAATTCGCGCGGGACTCGCTTGTACAACCACTTCGGGAGAAAGACGTGAGCGAATGGCATTTTGCGCAAGAACACCGCGAGGAGCAATTGGCGGAACTTCGCGTGTACAGTATGAAGAAGCGCCAGAGCGGCGGTGACGTTGATTTCCGCATTACGCTGAGGGAGTTCGCGACGGCGCCGCCCGGGCAATTCGACCGGTTTTTTGCCGAAGCGGACAAGGCGGTGAATCAAAAGACGGCGCCGATTGTGCCTTCGGGCTGGGGCGACACGGCGCTGAAAGCGCTCGCCGATTGCATGCGCATGATCCGGCAGTTCCCTTACGAAGGCGAATAGAGCCAACCGAGGAGCAGGAATGGACTTCAAGCGGAAGCATATCTCTCCCGAAATTGTGGCGCTGGAGATGAGCGGCAGGTTTCTGATGGGGCCCGATTGCCGGCAGATGGACAAAGAAATTGATGCGCTGGTGCAATCGAATCACAAACGCGTGATTCTCGACTTCAGCGGCGTGATTCAAATCGACAGCGCCGGCGTGGGGCAAGTGGTGAAGTCATTCACGAAGGTGAAGAATGCCGGAGGAGATTTGCGCCTCGCGGGCGTCAAAGGAATGCTTGAAGGCGTTTTCAAAATGACGCAGGTGCACAAAGTGATCGAGATGTTCCCGAACGCTGAAGCTGCTACACAGGGCTTTTAGCGCCGCGCCGACTTCTCGCTGCGAAAACCCACAGGAAACGAAACCTCAGCCCGTTGTTCAGGCGATGCGCCGGTTTGCGTTGCTGTCGCGGAGGAACGGTAGAACTCCAAGCAGCAACGCGAGGCCCGGAATTACAACTATGCTCAGCACGCCAGCGGCAAGGGACGGGAAGGTCTCAGCCGTCGCCTTCACTCCGTTGATTCCAAAACTCAAAGGCACGACAATAACGATGCCTACGAAGAAAACGAGCACAGGAAAAATTCCTGCGGTCACTCGGAGTGCGCATCCGCTGCCAGCACGACGCGAAAAATACGCGCTTGCTGCGCCCAGAAACGGCAGAACGAGCAGCCAGGGATAAATCTCCACACGGGAATAATTCGCCGCGGAACCGAAGTGCGCCGCGATGTACGGCTGCACACCAAAGATCTCGCAAATCACCAAACAAACAACGGTCACGACGAGAATCACAGAACCGGGAAGCCAAAGGCCTTTCGTACGATCGTTCATGATGTTCTCCTTGCGGGCGCGGCCAAGTTTCGTGCCGAGCCTCGCGTCTTGGTAGAGTTCATTGAGTGCGTTTTGAATGGCTGCTGCCTCGTCCAGGCCGCAGCGGCGCGCCTCGTTGAACAAATCCTCGAGATAGCTCGCGAGCTCACGCGCTACTTCTTCCCGTTCAAAAGAGGAAAAGTTCGTGTTTTCGAGCTTGCGAGATGCTTCGCTTTGCCAGTCAAGCACTATGAGCCTCCGCCGTTTCCGTCAACGTGGTTATTCACAATCCGCAGCGACAAGATTTTCGCTATCCCTCGAATGTGCGAGAAACGGCAAAACTCCAAGCAGAAGCGCGATGCCTGGAATAACGACCCAGCTCAAGAGGGCGCCCATGAATTCAGGGAAAAGAGTCTGCGTCGCGGGAACGCCGCTAAGCAAACCGCCGAATATAAAGCTGAAAGCCAGAACAAGTAGCAGGATGGCCAGAAAGACAAAGGCAGAAAAGAATCCAACAGAAGCCTGAACGCTGCGACTTCCGCCGGCCCTGCGCGACCAGTAGACTCCCGCGGCTCCGAGAAACGGAAGGACAGAGAGCCATGGCCAATATATTGCGAGCGGCACGTAGATTGAATTCGGCGTGGCGGCTCCCCCGCGAACCCAAAGCGGCGTGAAGTCTGCTTGCAGCCCAACGATCTGCAGAATTGCCAGACAGCCAGCGCTGGCGAGGAGCATGGACACTCCGGGGAGCCAGAAGCGTTTTGTGCGGTCGTTCATGTTGCCCTCTCTCCGGGCACGGCGAAGTCTCGGGCCGAGTCGCGGATCTTGGTGAAGTTCATTCAACGCAAATTCAATGGCCGCTGATTCGTCTAGGCTGCCGCTGCGCGCCTCGTTGCATAAATCTTCGAGATAGCCGGCGAGCTCACGGGAGATTGCTTCGCGTTCGGCACTTGCAAAACGCGGATCCGAAAGCCTATGCGATACTTCCTTCTCCCAGTTACGCATCAGGCGCGGGACGCAGCGAGGCATTTGATTGCGACAGAACAGACAGGACGCCGAGCAGCAGCGCCGCTAACGGGATGATTACCCATCCTAGAAGAATCCAGGGCAGGTACATAACCATTAGCTGATGCATTCCCCAGGAATGCTGTCCGAAGGCGAGTCTGACCGGCAGTGACGCAACTCCCGGGCCACCGAAAAAGTTCCCAAAAAAGACCAGCAACGGGAAAAGGCCCGCCGCAACTTGCACGTCCCGCCCCGCTCCATTTCGGCGCGACCAGTACGCGGCGACAGCACCCAGCACAGGAAGTGCACACAACCATGGCAGATTTATTGCAATGCGCCATCTGTGGCCTTGGCCGAGCCAAAGAAGATAGTCGAACCTGCCGAGTTGAACTGAGTAAAGGACAGCTTCCGTCATCAACAAAATGCAAAATCCGGGAAGCCAGAGGCGTTTTGTGCGGTCGTTCATGTTGCCCTCCTGACAAACGCGGAAAAGATTCGCGCCCAAGTGCGGATCTTCGTGAAGTTCGGTGAATGCGCGGTCTTCCGAAACGCTTTCCTTCAAGCCCCGATGTTGAGCGTCGCTGGATACTTCCTCGAGATAGTCGGCGAGCTCGCGAGCGACTTCGTCACGGCCGGCGGCGGGAAAGTTTGTGTTTTCGAGCCTGCGCTGCGCTTCGCGCTCCCAATCACGCATGGTGGGCCTCCGCGAGGCGGCCGAGCGCGTGAAAGAGTTCGCGCCATTCTTTGCGCAGAGGCGCCAGTTTCTTGCGTCCGGCGGCGGTGATGCGGTAGTAGCGGCGCGCGCGTCCGGCGGGAGTTTCGCCCCAGGTGGCGCGCAGCCAGCCGCGCGATTCCATCCGGTAAAGCAACGGATAGAGCGACGCAAGCGTGAAGTGAAGCGCGCCGCCCGTCTGCTGCTCGATGCGTCGAGCGATTTCGTAGCCGTGCAGAGACTGATCGGCGAGGACGGAGAGAATTGCGAGTTCCGCGCTGCCGCGTTTGATGTTTGAGCTGATCATGTAGCGAGTATATAGGGATTCTATATAGAGCAATCCGTGAGTATGGGCCGCAATGTTCTATCGGTTAAGCCTGTTCGTGCGGACAGGTCGCGGGAGTGACACACCGCGGCCGCTGAAGGCGGCCAGCGCACACAGGACGACTTACAATTGGCGCATGGAATGCCACAAGTGCAAGACGGCTAATTCGGATACGGCGCAATTCTGCACGCTGCCATGCGACGCTGCTCTACAAATGCCCTTCGTGCGCGGCGACGCAGAAGCACGGCGGGACGTGCGATAAATGCGGTGTGAATTTCGCGAAATACGCTGCGATGTTTGTCGCTCAGGAAGAGATGCGCGCCCAGCGCGAACACGACAAAGTGAGGAAGACAGGTTCGGCGTGGAAGCAGCTCATCCTGCTACCGGTGACCGGCGGCTACTCACTTGTGAAGTTCCTGCTGCGCCGCGAAGGATGACAGCAGTTTCCGCAGATGAATCGAAACAGGACTAAAAGTTGTTGTGCAGCACGGGCTTGACGGATTTGACGGCAATGGAGTTGCCGTTACGGGTGCCCTCGATTTCCACCACCCAGCCCGGATATTTCGCGAACCAGTCCTGATGATCGAGCTGCATGACTCGGCCACCCCATTCCAGAACGTATTTGGCGCCGGCAGCAACGCATTTTTTCACGCATGCGGTGTCGTCGTTGTCCGCGCTGGTGTGCTTGTTTCCGCATTTACTGTCGTTGATGACGCCCTCGAAGGTTTGCGTTTGCGCGCACGCGAGGCTGCTTAGAAAAGCCGCTGCCACCAGGACAGCTGATATCCGCCGAATCATTCTTCCCTCCCCGTGTCAGATGAACTGCCGGTCATTCACTTGTTCCCTCACAGCTTTGCGAGAACGTTCTGGGCCAGCACTTTTTCTTTGGCTTGATTGTCGGCTGACGAAAAACCGAAAACAACCACCTGAAAGGCGACGTTCCCTTTCTTAACGTCGAGAACGGTTGGCAGACCAGGGGTCGTGCCGTAGATTGCGTCGTCTCCTAGCCCAGACACGTGAGTTTTGACGATCCCATTCCCTACTTGCATGATGGTAATCGACCAGTTTTTAGCGTCGAGGATAGTCACCATGGCTTTCTTTGGGTGTTCGGAGTTTTTTTCAGGCACAGACGGGGACCACTTGCAGATCTTCCCCATAAATCCCTGCCCAGTTCCAACTGGGACGCCAAGCACAGAGGTGATCTGTGCGGAGGTAAGCAAGGAACAGGCGTCCGAGGGCGGCGCAGCGTAGATTGTGCGCGAACCGGCGGTTGCCAAAATGAACGACGCTCCACAAATCGCAAGAAGTGTCGATTTCCAGTTCATGTGATTGTCCTCCTCGGATACTTACACAATCCAGAAGGCAAAATAATTGGGGCCTGAACAACCCGGGTATGACGGGGTTATTAACATAGGTGAGTGTGAAGGTCAATTTGTCACAAAACAAAAACGACCCAGCCTGCGAACGTGTCGCAAGCTGGGCCGCGTGAATCGAGATTCGGCGGAAGCGCTACTTCTTGCCGATATTGAAGACGATGCTGACCGAGAGGCGTTCGGTGTTGATCGTGGTGCCGCTGTCGCGAACGCCGATATAGTCGAGCTGCGGACGTACGGCGATCATGCCGTCCTTGGCAACACCGATGTCGGTGCCGCCGCCGAAGCTGAACCCAAAATCGCTCGTGCTAGGCACAGTAACTCCGCCCACGGTGATCGAGTTTTCGTGCACGCCACCAAACAAGGCCTGGACGAACGGCACGAACTTGTCACTTTGGCGGAATGAAACACGGGGGCCGAACAGGTAGGACTCGGTGGTAATGCCCACGCCGCTGACTGACCCGTGATAAACGCCGAAGTCGCCAACCACACCGAACATGTCAGTGAGGTTGTAGGCCACGGAGCCGCTGAAACCGTTGTTATTAAAGCCAGAGACGCCATTTTGCCCGTTGATATGCAAATACGAATAGCCCAAAGCCACGTCCGCCTTAGGTGTGTCCTGTGCATACGAACCGACGGCCAAAAGCGAGAATGCAAGGACCGCCAGCATAATCTTGATCGTCTTCATCTATAGCTCCTCGTTGGTTTTGCTTCTAAATTTTTACCCACAGTGAGGCGGCTTTGTTTGCCTCGGGCCGAACCCCATTTCCCACACCGAGAGTTGCCGATCTCCAGACTGTAAGTACTTATTCACCCAGAACTTCAGTGGGGTCATGTTACGGCTAGGACGAGCTAGGGTCAACGCAGTATGCGATTCCTGTTGCGAAAGGGTACACCACACATGTAACAAAGCACGGTTGCCCTTGTAAGTGCCTATACATCTGATAGATACATGGCGTCAGGCGGGGTGGCCTCCTCAGGCAGTGCCGGGCTTCTTGAAGTGGGGCTTCTTCATGATCCAGATGAATGGCGCGGCAACCAGGAGGAGCAGCGCGAGGACGCGGAAGCCGTCCAGATAGCTCATCAGAGAGGCATGGCGTAAGACTTGCGAGTAAATCCCAGCGAGAGCCTGGTTGGAAGCACGCGTCGAAGAGTTGCCGTGTTGGAGCAGGAAGGATTGCAGTCTGGAGCGGACGCTCAGCATCGCGCGCGGGCGCGCCGCCATTTCGCCGACCAGGCGGACCTGGTGGAACTGGGCGCGGCGGTCGATGAAGGCGGTGAAGATTGAAATGCCGAAGCCCGCTCCGAGGTTACGCGCAAGAGCGATGAGGCTGGTCGCGTAACCCATTTCCTCCTGCGGGATGGGGTCGACGGTGATAGTCGCGAGGGGCACGAACATGAACGAGAGGCCGGCTCCCATCACCATTTGCGGCCAGAAGAAGTCCCACGGACCAGCGCTCAAGTTCAAATACGAAAACATATAGGAGCCGATGGCGGAGACTACCAGGCCTCCGGTTAACAGCGCGCGCATGTCCCAGCGCTTGCCGATGAGGAATCCGGCGATTGGCATGAAGATGAGGGTAGCGATTCCGCGCGGCGAATTCCAAATGCCGGCGGTAACGGCAGGGAAATTCAGGAGCGTCTGCATGAAAAGCGGCAGGAGCACGATGCTGCCGTAGAGCCCCAAAAACAGAATCATTGAGAGGCCAGTGCCGGTGGCGAAGGTGCGATAGCGCATTAAGTTGAAATGAACCACAGGCTCGCGCGTGTGCAATTCCCAGAGCACGAATGCGACGAGCCCAGCGACGGCGATGATGCACATCAGGATGATGAAGTGCGAGCCGAACCAATCGTCCTCCTGGCCTTTATCGAGCATGACTTGCAGCGCGGCGATGCCTGTGACGAGCATGCCCATCCCCCAGTAGTCGATGTGGCTCGAGCGGCGGCGAATGTAGGGCGGGTCGAAGACGAACATTTCGACGAGAAACAGCCCAATGATGCTGATGGGAATGTTGATGAAGAAAACCCATCGCCA
>DATFQU010000260.1:0-6838 GCA_035264005.1 Candidatus Acidiferrales bacterium | reverse complement strand
GTGCAGGCGGCAATCAACGCGGCTCGCGGCCAGCTCCCTGCCAACCTTCCTGGAAATCCGACATATCGCAAAGTCAACCCGGCGGATGCGCCCATCATGCTGCTCGGGCTCACATCCACGAATATTTCACGCGGTGACGTTTACGACGCGGCTGATTCGATCCTGGCGCAAAAGGTTTCGCAGATCCCGGGGGTGGGTCAGACGTTCGTATGGGGAGGCGCACAGCCTGCTGTCCGCGTTGACGTCAACCCGAATCAGATCAGCAGCTACGGCATTAGCCTTGAACAAGTCCGAACTGCACTTGCAAGTGCCAATGCTCACAGTCCGACCGGTTCTGTCGCCAACGGACTCACAACCTACCAGTTCTATACGACTGACCAGCTTTTCACCGCAGCCCAATACCAGCCGTTGATCGTCGCTTGGGTGAAGGGCGCGCCCGTACGTCTGTCAGATATTGCTACCGTTACGGATTCGGTCTCGAATATTCGCAACGATGGAATCTCGAACGGCGACCCGGCGATCATGATCGCCGTCTTCCGACAACCCGGGGCGAATATCATCCAGACCGTCGACAGTGTCCGCGCAGAACTTCCCGTTTTGCAGGCCTCAATTTCGCCTTCGATCCATCTCAGCGTCATTCAGGATCGCTCGCCGACGATTCGAGCTTCGATTCACGATGTGGAAATCACCCTGCTCATTTCAATTATTCTCGTTGTGCTGGTTGTTTTTGCCTTTCTGCGCAACGCTTGGGCGACCGCGATCCCCAGCATTTCTGTTCCGTTGTCGCTCGTCGGCACTTTCGGCGTGATGTACCTGTGCGGTTACAGCATCGACAACCTGTCGCTGATGGCCCTCTGCGTGTCCACGGGTTTCGTCGTGGACGACGCCATCGTCGTCATCGAAAATATTTCGCGCCATCTGGAAGCTGGCATGCGTCCATTCGATGCCGCCTTGCAAGGCGCGCGGGAGATCGGCTTTACGGTGTTTTCCATGAGCACCTCGCTCATAGCCGTATTCATTCCCATTCTGCTGATGGGAGGAATCATCGGCCGGCTTTTCCGTGAGTTCGCTGTCACGCTCAGCGCGGCGATCGCTGTATCGCTGTTCGTTTCACTCACCACGACGCCCATGATGTGCGCCCGCTTCCTGCGCCGCGAGCACGGCCAGCATGGCCGTGCCTACCGCATAGCGGAGCGTGGCTTCAACGGTCTTCATGGGTTGTACGACGTCTGCTTGCGCTGGGTGCTCCGCAATCAACCCGCCGTACTGGCTGTCACGCTCATGACCGTTGGGCTGAGCATCTATTTGTTCGTCATCGTCCCCAAGGGTTTTTTCCCTTCGCAGGACACCGGCCGTCTAAATGGGAATATTCGAGCCGACCAGGCGACTTCGTTTGCTGCGATGGATAAAAAGATGATCGCCTTCCAGAAAATCGTGGAAGCGGATCCTGCGATTGACACCGTCACATCCTTTACGGGCGGCGGGAGCGAAAATACCGCGCGCATGTTTGCTCAGCTGAGACCAATCGGTGAACGCAAAGTGAGTGCCGATCAAGTCATCGCGCGCCTTCGCCGAAAATCGCAGGGGATTCCGGGCGCAACGCTATTCTTGCAGTCGGTTCAAGACGTAAGTGTCGGCGGTCGAGGAAGCAACGCTCAGTTTCAATATACGCTGCAAGCAGACAGCATCTCCGACCTGAATCATTGGGCTGATTCGCTGATGAGCCAGTTGGAGAAAATTCCCGAATTGCGCGATGTCAACAGCGATCAACAGGTACACGGCCTCGAGGCTTCCCTGGTCATTGATCGCGACAGTGCTTCACGTCTCGGCGTTTCGATGTCTGCAATCGATAGCACGCTCAACGACGCTTTCGGCCAGCGCCAGGTATCCAATATCTATAAGGGACTGAATCAATATCACGTAGTGCTCGACGTCTTGCCTCAGTATCAGGAAAACTCCGACGCGCTAAAGTCCATTTACGTCGCCTCCAAGTCTGGAACATTGGTGCCGCTGAGTGCCGTGGCTCACTATGCGCCTTCCAGCACCTCGCTCCAGGTCAATCATCAAGGGCAATTTCCTTCGATCACGCTGTCTTTCAACCTCGCGCTGGGCGCGTCCCTTGGCCAGGCGACGAAAGACATTGACACCGCTAAGGCACAGATCGGCATGCCTGCGAACGTGCACGGCAGCTTTCAGGGTACCGCCCAGGCCTTTCAATCTTCGCTTTCCAGCGAACCGATATTGATTCTCGCGGCGCTCGGTGCTGTCTATATCGTCCTCGGCGTTCTTTATGAGAGCTACATTCATCCCGTCACGATTCTTTCAACTCTTCCTTCTGCGGGCGTGGGCGCGCTGCTCGCGATTTTTCTTTTCAAGACGGATCTGAATGTCATCTCAATCATCGGCATCATTCTGCTGATTGGCATCGTGAAGAAGAATGCCATCTTGATGATCGATTTCGCGATCCAGCAGGAAAGAGTGGAAGGCAAACATCCCGTCGACGCAATTTATCAGGCTTGCTTGCTTCGCTTCCGCCCGATCATGATGACCACCATGGCCGCCATGCTCGGCGCATTGCCGCTGGCGATCGGCGGAGGCACGGGCGCCGAACTGCGCCAACCTCTCGGCATCACCATTGTCGGCGGGCTTATCGTCAGCCAGATGCTGACTCTCTTTACAACCCCCGTAGTGTATTTGTATTTGGATCGCTTCCAGACTTGGCTCCAGCATCTTGGCCGACCCCGTCCGCTGCCGAGGGAAGCTGATTAGAGCACGCTGGATCAGTTTTCTTTCTTCCCAGAGGTCCCAAGAACCCCTTTTGCATTATTGACGGGCCGAAAAATGTCGTGTAGTGTCTCCGTCCCAGATTGTCACGTCTAGGCTGTTCTTAGGTGGGAGTCCCGGCCTCTCATGCAGCGCGTAGTGTTTTGTTTCGGTGTGCTTTGTGCCGTCGCGCTTCTCGGTCCTCTGTCCGTCGATCTCGCTCAGTCACCCAGCGTCCCAGCTCTTACTGTAGACGCTGCGGCCAACCGCCATCCCGTTAACCCAAACATTTATGGAATAGCCAGTTTTGGCCTCGATCCAGTGTTTGCAAAGGAAATCCAGGTTCCCAACGTCCGCTGGGGCGGCGACACCACCACCCGTTATAACTGGCTCGTCGATTCGAGCAATGCGGGGTTTGATTGGTTTTTTCTCGGTGGCAGCGGTCAATCCAATCCCGTTCCCAGCGCCTCGGTCGACCAGATGATTAGCACGTATCGGATGGCGGGCGCCCGGGCGCTCATAACCATTCCCATCATTCCTTTTGTAAACCGCAGCGCGGCTTCAACTTGCAGTTTTCCGGTCTCCACGTATGGGCCGCAACAGAAGATTGATCCCTCAGACCATCCCGGCGGAGAACAGTGCGGCAATAGCCTTTCCATCTTGGGCGACCAGATTGTCGATGTCGATGTTTATGCAAATCACATCGACAACAGCGTTTCGCTGCAGCAGGGTTGGCTGCAACATCTGATTAGTACTTTCGGCACCGCAGCGAACGGCGGCGTGTCCTACTACCAGTTGGATAACGAGCCTTCATACTGGTCTTATACCCATCGCGACGTGATGCCTGCCGGCGCCGACTATCCAACCATCACGTCATTGGGCCAGAGCTACGCAGCCATGATCAAGGATACCGACCCCTCGGCCAAAGTATTTGGTCCAACCGACTACTCCGGTCAGGCTTGGATTGGCGATCCCGCGCTGCAGAACGGTCTCTATGCGGGTCAATACTATCTCCAGCAAATGGCCTCCTATGATCAACGGCATGGCCAGCGTATCTTGGACTATTTCGACGAACACTACTACGCCACCAGCACCGACGATGCCTCGGAACTTGCTTCCACGCGAACGCTCTGGGATCCAACTTATACATCATCTGGCGCCTCCATCTTCAATGCGCCCATGCGGTTGATTCCGCGTTTCAAAGGCTGGATCCAGCAATACTATCCCGGCACAAAGCTCTCCATTTCCGAATACGGATTCAGCCGCGGGCGCAATCCTCTTGTGGACGGCATCACACAAGCCGACGTGCTCGGCATATTCGGCCGCGAAGGTCTCGATTTTGCGAACTTGTGGACGTTGGGCGCGTCCCCGACCGCACCGCTGCCGCCTGCCCCAGTTCTCGCCGTCTTCCAGATTTTTCGAAACTACGACGGTCAGGGCGGCCAGTATGGCGATGTATCTGTCGAATCTGACAGCAGCAACCAAAACGCGCTTTCCATCTATGGTGCTCAGCGTTCCAGCGATCAGGCGCTGACCGTCTTGGTGATCAACAAGACCACTCACCCAATCGCAACAGACCTTTCGCTCGCCAATTTTTCTGCCGGCAGCGCTTCGGTTTTTTCTTACAGCAGCGTTGACCTTGCGCATGTCCTGCCCGCTGGTGAGGTCGGCGTTACCGCGAACCAAATCGATTACACCTATCCTGCCTACTCGGCCACGCTTTTCGTTATCCCTGATTCGGCTCCCGCTCCGGCAACTGTGACGCTCCTCTCGGCTTCTGCGACCAGTCTGACTGTCAGTCAACCCGTCACCTTTACCGCCGAAGTTTCAGTGTTGAGTAGCTCAAATCCTCCAGCAGGCTCCGTGACTTTCGTTAACGGGCAAACCGCTCTTGGCACGGTCTCCCTGGCCAACGATGCTGCATCATTCACCACCTCGGCCCTTTCCTCCGGTGCCCACACAATCACCGCGGCATACTCAGGGCAGGTGAACGATGCTGCTTCCGTGTCGGCTCCGCTGATCGTCACCGTTTCGCCATCCCCGGATTACTCCTTGGCTCTCAGCAGTTCCGCTTTGCGGGTTTCACGGGGCGACCCCTTGCAACTAACGGTTACCGTGGCATCTCAGAATGGTTTCACGGCACCGGTTTCGTTTGCGTGCGCTGGATTGCCAGCGGGCGCGAGCTGCGCGTTTAATCCGTCGACACTGTCACCAAACGGCGGCTCCGCATCAACCACTTTGACTGTTTCGGCCCCTGCTTCGAGCACCCTGCGAACTTATCCATCGGATCCTTCCAAACGGCGTTTATTCCCCATAGTCCTACTCGCTTTTGCGCTTCTTGTTTTCGCAGCAGGTCGAGTATTCCGTCGCGTGCGTTGGCTCCGGGCGTTTGTCCTTGCCTCCTGCTGCGTTTGCCTGGCTGGATGCGCGTTCAAGAGTCCGTCGAGAAACATTCAGAGTGCAACGGCGGGTTCTGTGACCTACGTTGTCTCCGTAGTTGCTACAGCTCCTAACGCTCCTTCTCACTCCCAGCAATTCACACTCACCTTGCTGCAATAGCTCGGGCTAGAGCGCCCAACTCCCGCGCCGCGTCATCTAAACAAAGCCCGCCCGACACACGTTCTCTATGGCTAAGCCCACATCTGTGTCTTTTGAAACTCTCATCCCCGCGCGGCTTGATCGTCTTCCTTGGAACCGTTTTCACTGGCTGATTGTCTGGGCGCTCGGCATCACCTGGATTCTCGACGGCCTTGAAGTGACCCTCAAAGGCGCCATCAGCGGTGTCTTGCAAGAGCCGCAAGTAATGAACTTTTCTCCCGTTCAAATCGGCTTCATCGCTTCCGTGTATTTGTCGGGCGCCGTTATCGGAGCGCTCTTTTTCGGCTACTTGACCGACCGCGAGGGCCGCAGGAAATTGTTCTTCATTACGCTCGCTGTCTATCTCGGCGGTACGCTCCTGACTGCCTTCTCTTGGAACCTCTGGAGCTTTTGTCTTTTTCGTTTCATCACCGGCTCGGGAATCGGCGGCGAATACGCAGCGATCAGTTCGGCGATTGATGAATTGATTCCCGCTCAGTACCGTGGCCGCGTCGAGCTGATCGTCAACGGAAGCTATTGGATTGGTGCGGCGGTCGGTGCAGCGTCGACGCTGCTCTTGCTCGATCCATGCATCCTTCCGCCATGGTTGGGCTGGCGGATCGGATTCGCCATCGGAGCGTTCTTGGGGTTGTTCATTCTGCTCATGCGTCGCCACGTCCCGGAAAGTCCGCGTTGGCTGATGACCCACGGCCGCGAGCAGGAAGCCGAGGAAACAATCACCCAGATTGAGCGCCGCCTGGAACAAGACACTGGCAAACGCTTGACCGAGCCTCACGGCCCGCCGCTCGTCATTCATCCGCGAAAGAGCTTCGGTTTTGGAATCGTAGCCAAGACTATGTTCTCGAAGTATCCGGCCCGCTCGTTTCTTTCGTTGTCGCTTATGGTCTCGCAGGCCTTTCTCTACAACGCCGTCTTTTTCACCTATGCTCTCATCTTGACGCGGTTTTACCGCGTCTCTCCAGACAAGACGGGCATTTATCTCGTTCCGTTTGCGATCGGAAACTTCCTCGGCCCTTTGCTTCTTGGCCGCTTCTTCGACACGATCGGCCGCCGCACAATGATTTCTACCACTTACGCGCTCTCCGCCTTGTTGTTGACTCTTACCGGGTGGGCCTTCAGCGTGGGCCATCTCTCCTCTTTCAGTCAGACAGCTCTGTGGACGCTGATCTTTTTCTTTGCGTCCGCTGCGGCCAGCTCCGCCTATTTGACCGTAAGCGAAATCTTTCCTTTGGAGATACGTGCTCTCGCCATCGCGTTTTTCTATTCCCTCGGCACAGCAGCTGGAGGAATCGTTGCGCCGTGGCTGTTTGGCTCGCTAATCGGCTCTGGGTCCCGGCAGAAAATCTTTTATGGCTACATTGCCGCCGCTATGTTGATGTTCGCGGCTGCGTGCATTGAAGTCGTTTGGGGTGTCAAAGCGGAAAGAGCCAGCCTTGAGCACTTAGCCAGTCCTTTGTCTCTCGATTCACAAAGTTGA
>DATFQU010000259.1:0-3090 GCA_035264005.1 Candidatus Acidiferrales bacterium | reverse complement strand
CTCCAATCACGTTAGGAATCCGAATGAATTCTGCTTGAATTTTGGACCCAATCGCGCAGTTTTTGCTCGTCCGCTGCAGTGAGTGTAATCCAACAAGGCATTCCAGGGTTGAGCCGCCGTGCATGGATCACCTTGTGCTCGATCCAGTAGTAGACCACCCCATGACTAACGCCGAACTGTTTGGCGACCTGTTGAACAGTCAACTCCCCAGACTTCTTGAGCCTTGCAAGTGGAATCTGATAGCGCCAACGGATCCACCGAATCATTTTTGCAGTATACGATTTACCTTTCGCACTAATGCAGCCTTCTCGATTGAGTTGGTCAGCGATCTGTGCATCGAGCAAACTGCAAGCCAGGTCGCGGACGCGACCGACAATCGGAGAACAATAACGATGACGACCTGCCGCACTCGGTGGAATCTGCACGAAGAATTCGGTGCAAGCGCCGCCCTGCCAGCGGATGTGAACGGAGAGCTGTCTTTGCTCGACTAATTTGTTGACCGTAATATCTTTGATGAGTAGCCGCAACATTCTCTTGCGGTCCTTGGCTTGCGTGCTGGGTGCATGCCACAGACGCGGGAAATCCCTGGCCAATGCGAGCACCTTCGCTTTTTGCTCAGGTGTATAGACTCGTGCTTCTTTTCGTTGAAATTCCTCAGCTTGCTTTTTCAGATCCCGCAGATGAAGCAATGCTTCATTCCAGCGACGTTCCAGCGTGTTGGCTACAAGCCGATTGGACGGATCTACTTCCTGATAACGCCGTTCGGCAAGAGCAACTTCGTATTCAGCGCGCTCGAGTCGCATCTGCCATTGATGCAGAATGGCTTGATCGCGTACCTCGAGTTCCCGTAGAGCGGCAAGCGCGAGTTCGAGTTCGGCTGGTTGCAGCGCTTTCAACACTTCCTCCGAAACGGCGGCATCGAGTAGGCCACAACGAAAGCTCATGCAAGCCTTAGTCGCCAGTCCTTCGCGATGCTGTCGGTTGCAAAGGTAGGTCGGATAAATGCCGCCGTTGCCGGTGTAGCGGACGGTGATTGCGTGGCCACAGTTACCGCATACGAGCAGCCCCTGAAGCAAGGCCAAGCCTTCACGAGCGGGGCCGCTTAGCATCGTCGCTTCCCCATTCGTGCGATTCTTTTCCAAGCGCTTGCCATTTTCGATGAATTCGTCCCAGCTGATGTATCCGTCGTGATGCTGTTTCAATTGGACGCGCCAATCGGGCATAGCGACGGCATGCTGTTTTTTCTGAATCTCGCCGGTCGTGCTGATTTTCTGATGATACTGGTAGCGACCAAAAACATACACGCCGGCGTAAGATGGATTTTTGAGCATGCACAACACCCGCGTGTGAGTAAGACGACCCCATATCAGCTTGCCGTTCCAGGCCCCGCCATAAGCGCGTTTGGGAAAACGCAATGCGCGCTTGACGAAGTTCTGCACTACGGCGAAGGCACTGCCTGTTTCTCGAAACAAGCGAAACATCAAGGATACGGCGCCGCGCACTTCTTCGTCGGGGTCAAGAACGATATGACCATCCTCGTCGTGACAGAATCCAACGGGTAGAGGAAACCGTAATTCCCCTTTCTTCGCTTTGTTGAGTTTACCGCCCAGGAGGCGCGCGCGTAGAAAGTGCAACTCCGCTTGCGCCATCGTGCCCTTGAGCCCCAACAATAAACCATCGTTGAAGTCCTCCGGATCGTAGCAGCCATCCTCGTCGATCACGAGTGTCCGAGTTAGTGCACATAGCTCCAGGAGTCGGTGCCAATCGGCATTCGAGCGCGCCAGTCGGGAAGCTTCCAACGCAAACACCGCGCCCACCTGGCCCATCGAAACATCCGCTACCAGGGTCTTGAAGTCCGTACGCCCCGTCGTATGGGCACCGGATATTCCCAAATCCCGATCGAGGATGCGGATCGACGATTCGCTCCAGCCCAGTTCCGCAGCTTTCTGCCGCAGCGCATACTGACGTTCCGTACTCTCTTGATGGTGGCGCACTTGGCCAAGCGTCGACTGACGCACATAAACGTACGCCGGCTTGCTCTGTTGCTGTTCCGAGATTTTCGAGTTCATCGGGCACCTCCGCAGTTGTCCGAATATTGGATGGAAAGTCCAGCCAGTTCTCGAGCATGTTGGCGACGATCATGCTTGCTAATTGGAAATCCATGGGCACGATGAGGGAGAAAGAAGCGGTGCCCATCGTGCGCTTTCAAAGCGCCTCTCGGCGGCGCAGCAACTCGCGGTTGATCTCGCAGATCTGCTCTAAGACTTCGCGAGCGCGCTGATAATTGGCGAGGTATTTCTTGGTCTGAGCAAGGCGGTTCTGCGGAACATAGTTCATTTGCGGCCGCAATTTCGGGAAGCTCACGGACAAGTAGTACTTGGGGCCATGACCGCGGCCCTTGGCGCATTTGCAGCCAGGCTTGCCACAGGGCTTGTAGCGTTCGATGAGAGAACCGCGAAGGATGACAGAGAGGGGCGGCAGCTTGCCTAGTAAGGCCTGACGGCGCTTTCGCAGCGCGGCGGAGGATTTCTTCTTCATAACTAGCAGACCATCTAAAAGACTGGTCTGACCATATTCCAAATGAATTCATAAATCAACCTTTTTCTGTAGATCGCTGGGTTAGCGAATCAAGGAGGGTAACCAACGCAAGAAGGGAGTCGGCATCGAGTCGCCGCCGCAGCTGCAACGAGTCTCCCGGGGAAGGATCGCCCCAATCGGTCCATTCCCGCGCGATGCTGAAGGTGCCACAGTCCAGTCCACGGAGAATGAGAGTGTCTTTGCCAGCGATACGCCGCTTCTTGAGTACGGGGAACCGTTGGCCGCACAGCGGATGGTACGGGTGGCGGATCTCCGCCCATCCCAAACGCTCACTGTGCTCAAGTGCAGTTTGCGTTAACCGTCGGAATTCCTAAGGGACGCTTCGCCGTTCTGTCCGACTTTTTCGGGATATAAACACGTCGTAAGGGCTGAGGATGATATTCCCTACGCCTGAGGTCACGTACTGCTTTTATTTTATCTTCTGGTGTCATTCCAGATAATACGGTCAACACCGGGGGTTCTCTTGCCATTATTTTCCGTCACTCGTCGAAC
>DATFQU010000258.1:0-20576 GCA_035264005.1 Candidatus Acidiferrales bacterium | reverse complement strand
TTCAACGAATACTTGCACGAGCCCGCCGTGGAGCAACAGGCGATTGATGCGGGTGCGTCGGCGATTCTGTGGATGTCCAGTCGCCCCTACATGCTTCTTTACCGGCATATTTTCTCGATGGACGGAAACATCGACCGTTTGCCGCAAGCTATTGTTGCGCGCGAGGATGCCCTGCGGATGGCGCGATTCATCGCGGCGGGCCAAGCCGTGAAAGTTACCCTGGATATGCCGAACAAGATCAGCGGGCAAACGAGCTCTGAGAACGTCGTCGCGGAAATTCGAGGAAGCGAGAAGCCGGAAGAGTTTGTGATCCTCGCGGCGCATCTGGATTCGTGGGAACTAGGGACAGGCGCGCTCGATAACGGATGCAATGCCGCAATGGTGATTGACGCGGCACGGGCCATCCGCGCGTCAGGGGCGATTCCGACACGGTCCATCCGGTTTGTGCTCTTCACCGGTGAAGAGCAAGGCATGCTCGGCTCGTGGGCATACGCTCTCGCGCATCGCGCGGAGCTTGGCAAGATGGATGCGGCCATTGTTTTCGATGCTGGTGACGGGCGCGTGACAGGCTATTCACTCAGCGGGCGCAAAGATATTTTGGCTGGATTGGATGAGGCGCTAAAGCCATTGTCAGCGTTTGGCCCGCTGAAAAACACAACGGACGTGGAAATCGGAACCGACAATTTCGATTTTTTCCTGGAGGGAGTGCCAACACTCATAGCGAATCAGGATCCAGATGACTACATGATGAACTACCACGCCTCTTCGGATACGCTCGACAAAGTGGATTTTTCTCAGTTGAAGAAAAACGAAGCGATTGCGGCAGTCACCACGTATGCCCTCGCGGACCGGCCGGAACGGCTGGGCGTGCGGCAAACGCGGTTGCAGATTGAAGGTCTGCTGAAGGAGACCGGAGCGGACAAGCAAATGAAGCTTATGGGGCTTTGGGGCATGTGGGCCGATGGGAAACGTGGCCGTCAGTCGGATACAAGCGCACATTGACATTTTGTAACGCACTTTCGCTGTAGTCTCGCGGGCTATAATAGAGATGAATGGTCTCCTCCACACGCCCGACCGGTACCGCCACTGACGCACCTTCCTCGTCGAAATCTGCACGAATTCTCGCAATTGATTACGGCCGCAAGCGGATCGGCTTGGCCATTTCCGACGAAGTAGGATTGACAGGGCAGCCGCTGGCGGCGATCGTGCGAAAGAATCGCCGGACAGATCTCGCGCGGTTGCGCGATATCGTGAAACAGCAGGGAGTAGGCGCCATTCTCATCGGCTTGCCATTGCACATGAGCGGCAAGTCGAGCGAAATGGCGACGGAAGCGACCGGCTTCGCGGCTCGCCTTAAGAACGAATTTGGATTACCGGTGAAACTGAGAGACGAAAGGCTGACCAGCTGGGAAGCCGAGCAAATGGCGGCGGAACTCGGTTTGCGAAAGAATGCGGATATCGATTCGCTCGCGGCCGCGATCCTGTTGCGTGAGTATCTGGATGAAACGGCCAGCGACGAGAAATCAAAACATCAAGGACGGCGAAGGTGAGAAAAATCGCCATCGTCATCGTGATTCTGATCGTTGCAACTGTTGCCGGTGGGTTATGGTTGAGGGCGGAACTGGCGCGTCCGTACCGCGCATTTTCGGCACCGCAGGTTTTCGTGGATATTCCGCGAGGAACATCGCGCTGGAACATTGCCACTCTTCTGCAGCGCAACGGTGTGATTCACAGCCGCTCGGCGTTTCTGGTATTGAGCGAAAGGCATCATCGATGGGTCCTGCAAGCCGGAGAATACATGTTCGACAAACCGGTGACGCCACAGCAGGTGTTCGCGCAAATTGTCGGCGGACATATCTTCGTGCATGTTGTGGTGGTACCTGAAGGCTGGACAATGTTCGACATTGCAGCAGAACTCGAACGCCAGCGGCTATGCACGAAAGCCGAATTTCTCAGCGTAGCGAGCGATGCATCATTGGTGCGCGATATCGCTCCGCATGCCAAGAGCCTTGAGGGTTTTCTTTTCCCTTCCACGTACCAGTTTTCTAGAAATGTTTCGCCGGAAGAGATGGCCGCGACCATGGTTCGCGAGTTTCGTGAGGAGTGGACGAAAATTCAGGCAATATCGCAGGAAAATTCACAGGCGGCAAAAACGAATCAGGATCCTGCGCAGACGCCGCAAACGGCAAATTCCGCCGGGCTGTCTCCGGACGAATTGGTCACGCTTGCATCGTTGATTGAGCGGGAGACGCCTCAGCCGCAGGAGCGGCCGATGGTTTCGAGCGTCTTCTACAATCGCCTGAAGCTCGGATTGCCTTTGCAATGCGATCCTACGGTGCAGTATGCGCTCGACTTGACAGGAAAACCCACAGCGAAGGTCAGCGCCAAAGATCTCCACCTCCAGTCTCCGTACAATACGTACCTCCATCGGGGCTTGCCGCCAGGGCCGATTGCGAATCCTGGGGACGCGTCGCTGCGCGCGGCACTTCATCCGAGCGCAACGCATTATCTTTATTTTGTGGCTAACGGATCGGGTGGCCATTTCTTCAGTAGCACGCTGGAAGAGCACAACCGGAATGTGCAGAAATACAAGCGCATTCTCGCGGGATTACCTCCCGAGCCGCCACCACCGCCGCCGGTCCATGTGCGGAGCCGCGCATCGAAAGCCAAACATTCAACTCGTAGCCAACCGACAACACACAGCACGCGAAAAAAGAAGGCGGCGAGTCACAAATGAGTGGCGGAAATACCGCTTCGAAGAAAGAAATGATTCTGTCAGTCGCTCGTGAGTTGGGGAAATCCGTTTACACTCCAGCAGAAATTGAGCAAATCCGGCGAAAGCTTATCGCCGAACATGGCGAAGCGGGGAAAACATCCGCCGACTACATCGCAGATGTTCTGGCCAAAGCAAAAATGCGCGTGGTGCATTCGGTCCATGTTGATCCGCAGGGACAATACGAGGAAGAATTTGAGGATTTGTTGCACTTTGCAAGTCTCGAAGAGGCCGAAGTATGCCTCGTGCGCTTGGACGAGTTGCTCCGGAAGTTTGAAACCGAAGGCGAACGCGCCGGAGAGGCGCGAGTGCTGGAGATTGCGCGTCTGGGCCGAAGGCGTGCTGAAATGATTGCGCACAATCATAAGGTCGACGCCGCGAAACGAAAAGAGAAGGAAGAAATCGCGCGCTGGTTCGCAGTCTGGCTGGAACAGCCGGATGCATTCTTTGACTGGTTGGAAATTCGCAAGCAATCTCCCGAGTACCGAGAACTTTTTGCGCGAGGGACAGAGACCGAATGATTGATCTGGAAGTTGAGCCGCTGGACTTGGGGCAAGATGTCCGCGCCGTCGGACTTGATTTAGTGGAAGGCCTGGATCGAGAGCCAGTGCGCGGTGAAGATGCCGCGCGCGTCTGGAGTAATGTCTTGCCAGCCATCGCTGGCAAAGAATTGTGGGTTTTGGATTTCTTCAGCCACTTGGACCGCGTGCGGGACTTCTGCCTCGCTCGAAAGCTTCAATTTCGCGAGGCGTCGAAACGATCCATTGTCATTCCGTCATTGCAAGGCGACGCCCTCCACGACCTCTTCAAGAGGTTCGAGACGGAAACCTTCGGCATGCGCGCCGGAAGCAAGTTGGAGACTGCGGACTCGGCTCTCGAAAACGAACTCGCGGGTAAGGGAGTTGATGCCTACCGTTCGGCTTATCCGGGCTACTCCTCCTGCGCGGTTTGCAATTTCGAAGACGGCTCGATGGTAGTCCTCAGCGAGGGCCTGTGGGCGAGCGAGATCGTCAGGCGGGTTCGCCCGGCCCTGAATGGGCTCGAGGTGCAAGTGCGACTGGCCGCCTAATTATCAAATATAACGAAATCTTTGATTTACGTTGTTCTCTTGCCTTGTTCTCCGGTTTACATAAAGCGCACTCTGGTACGGAAGTACCATTCCGCAGCCTCCCCATCGGGGGTCACGATATAGAGAACCTTCGAGGGTTTCTTTGCATGCCCAGCACCAGCGGCACTTTAGTTTCTGCTACGCGAGATTTTGTGCACAGCCTGAATGCCCTCCTGAAGTGTGCTCGCTTGTATGGATTCCACCATGCGCGTTCCACCACACAATTAAGGGACACCTGGAAAGAGCTGAGGGCGGCGCTCGAAGCAGCCGGTCCGTCGGGACTAACGCTGGGAGTCTCTGCTGACAAGCTCGTACTGGATGGAACAGTCTTCGAGTCCACGGCCGCGGAGAATAGCCTGGCACGGATCTTCACGAACGCCGGGGTCGCCAGCGTTTCCTTCACTCATGAAGCCCCTGAAGGATTATTCGTTGACTTTGTAAGGGCTTTCGCGGGAGCGACAGTAAAATCCTCTAAACTGCGCGCCTTCCTTAAAGATTCGGCGGGCCACTATTCGCAGAATGGCATCCGGCTCAACGAACTTCGCTTCGTTCCTTCGAGCGGAGCATCCAGCGGGCAAAGCTGGCTGTGCGACCCACAGAAGTTCGCCGAAGCGATCAGCGCCGAGGAAGGGCTGCATCGGCTGCGGCAGTTCAGGTCTTTCGAGTTCGGCGAAGAGCTTGTGGGCGCCGCCCACTGGCGCGACCACGATTCAGCAGATCGTTTGCTTGCAGATGAAGAAATAGGCAGCCTCATGCGGCTCGTCACAACAGCTGATGCCGCATCCCGCGAAGATAATGGGGCAGGAGCCGACTGGAAGAGTGCTTTCGACGTCCTTCCCTCGAATGCAAAGGCTGTGTTCCGCGAAGCTTTTCTTGAAGTTCAATCGAAACTCCGCCCAACCCGGCTGGACCGTTCGGTATGGCATCGCTTGTCGACGGACATTGCGATTCGCTGTGCAACGGAACGCTTTGAGAGCGGCGCGATCACCACCAGTGCCGTGCGGCCGCTGCTGGACCAACTGGCGAATGAGATCGCGACAAAGGTTTCCGCGGCGGAACCGAGTGCTTCTGGCGATTCACTCACAGATACTCTGGATCGGCAATTCTGGGCCAACGTGTCGGCGGACAGCAAACAGAATATCTTGCTTTCGTCGGAATGCTGGCGAGTACCTGCAAGAAATATTCAGCAGCATGTAAGAGATCTGCAGCGCCGCGGAGACGCTGAGTCAGCGGAGAAAATCCTGATCCAGTACGCGCGAAGTGTTTGTCACATTGATCCGGTAGCACGCAGGCAAGTGATCAACGGAGTGATGCAAATCGCGGACACGTACACCACTGCAGGAGGTTCATCGCTGGACGAGGCGGTGCGCGCGATCGGTGACCAGCTTTCTCGCGAACGGGACGCCGAGCTACAGAGTTTACTGAGTGCCGCGTTTGTGAAGTTCAGTCAAAAGGCTGCGGAGCAGAGCGAACTCCCAGCCGTGCGTCGCTCACTTGACACGTTAGCCGCGCTCGAAAAGTCGCGCCCCAGTTGGACACGGACGCTTGGGCCGCGTATCGGCATCAACAATCGCATACCGGAATTCATTGAAGAGGGCCTGAGGGACGCAGCACCGCGCCCGGAACTTGTCGAGGTCTTGTGTCGTGCGCCAGCAGCGGTGGCTAACCAACTCGCGGGCCGTCTGATGCGTGTGACCCGTGCCTCAGAGCGAGAGTCGGTAGTGGAGATGGCTCGAACAATTGGCGAGCCCGTTCGAGCGCAATTGCGTCAAACGCTTGAGCTTGCGCCCATAAAGAGTGCCGTGCGTGTGGTGGGACTGCTGAGCCGCGTCGAACCGATTGTTGTCGAGGAATTATTGCCGCAGCGCATGCGCGCAGGCGAAAGAGACGCCCAGGACGAAGCGTTGCGCCAACTCTCGATTGCGGCGGCGCCGGAACGCGGCCGAACGCTGACGCGCATGATGAATGTGCTGGATCCTATGATTGTGCCCATTGCGCTCGACGAAGTCGGAATGTGCGGTGACGCCACTGTCGCGCCAGAGATATTGCGCATCGCGCAAGGGAAGTCGCTCGCTGACAGCTCTGAATTCATTCGCGTTAAAGCCATTGAAGCGCTTGGCCGGCTCCGTGTCCCCGAGCTGGAGGCAGCGCTGCTGAACTTTGTGGAAACCAAGGGCATGTGGCGGTGGGCTTATCCGCAAGAGATGCGGCTCGCGGCTGCTCAGGCGCTTGTGAAACTCGACTCCGAGCGTGCTCCAACTCTGCTGGCGGACTCAGGCCTGGACGCGCGGCTCTTGAACTTGGCGCCTCTCGACGCCAAACGGGGCCGCGATTTCGTGCGCTATCGCCGATATGAACGAATTCGCATGGCGCGCCCGATGCCCGCGCTGATCGAATCGCAACGCGGCCGGTGTCAGCCGACAGTACAGGTGTTGAGCTTGGAGGGCGGCCTACTCAGCGGAAACGTCAAACTATCCGTCGGAACTGCGGCGAAGCTCCGCATCTTGACCGGTATGCGCCAAATTTGCTTGGACGTACTGGTGCGATTTGCAAGATCCAATCAAGCGGGAGTTGAAATGGTCGGAATGGAATTGGAAGATCGCTTCCGCTTGAGAAACCTTTTGCTCTCAACCGTCGAGAATGCGCCGCGCCGTGTTCAGCTAAGCCCGGCTTGAAATCCATCGAACCTTGCGCCTCTCTTCCGGGTTAGCCTCTCTTCGCGCGAACATCGTTCAGACGTAGGCTGCATCCAAAGCAACGGGTGGAACGTTTCCGGATGCATTTCGTTGACACTCCGAAAGTCGGTTGCTAGATTCCACGTTTTGTGTTTTCTTGGGGATAGTGAACATCCGCCTAAACTGCGAGGAATTTGAGTTGGCGGCAATGGATGCGCTCACGCGCAGCGCATCCTGGGAGATCGTGGTAGACGGCGCCTTCGGAAATTAATATGCAAAAACTGTTGCGGGGAATAACAGGAACGTTTTTTTGGGCTTACGAGCGCGGTAGCTGGCCCTATGACGTAATGGTCGTGGTTATCGTTATGTTCGTTCTGATCACCCCGCGCAGTTGGTTCCGCGACCAACCTCAAAACGGTTTCACAAACTCCGCTGGGATTGTTCTTCTTACTCGGGACCCGATCACGCACATCGAGACCTACCGGCTTGACCGGGCGTTATTTGGTAAGGCCGCTGTCAACAAGTCGAAGGCCGAGCTTGAAGAGAAAACACATCAGATTCTGGCCACATCGGTGGAGGACCTGAAGGGACAAAGGTTTCAGGTGCGAAGCATCGAGCCGGTTCGCGGGGACAACGGATCGGTCTTGTACTACGAAGTCGAAGTGAGGCATTAGACGTGTAGTTCGACCAAAAGCTACCACTTATCCAGGTCTCCTCCCGGAATTCTTCAGCATCTGTGCGTGTTATGACGCTTGTGGATTCTTACGCCTTCGCCCTCTTCACAAGGTCTCTTTCATGTGCGATCAGCTTTTGCTTACGTCCTAGCCCCCAGCGATAGCCGGCAAGGTTCCCGTCTTCTCGTACAACGCGATGGCACGGAACGACGATTGACACCGGATTTGTGGCGCACGCCCGCGCGACGGCCCGTATCGCTCTGGGCTTTCCGATTGCTAGAGCAACTTCCGCATATGATTTCGTCGAGCCGTAGGGGATGCGGCGCAACTCCTCCCAAACGCGACGTTGAAACGCCGTTGCCTGGACGTCCAATGGCAAATCAATGTGAGGCTCTTGCCCCCGCAAATGTTCAACAATCTCGCGGACCCATGGCCCAATCCGTTCCGCGTCACGGCGAATCTCAGCCCGAGGATATTCTTGCGCCAGCGCCTTCTTGAGCGGCTCGTCGGAATCGCCGAGATAAACCGCGCTTACGCCGCGTTGCGTGGCAGCGACCAGAACTCGTCCCAGCGGGCACGCCGCGATGGTGTATGAAATCGCCATGCCCTCGCCCCCGCGTCGGTAGGCCGCTGGAGTCATACCCATTTGTTCTGGGGCGCGTTCGTACAGTCTGCTGCTGGAGCCAAAGCCTGCGTCATACATTGCTGTCGTCACTTTTTCCCCCTTGCGAAGCCTGGATTTCAGTTGCGCCATTCTTCGCGCGTCAGTGAATTGTCTCGGCGTGATGCCCAGAATTTTTTGGAAAAGTCTCTCCACTTTGTGTGCCTTTAGTCCGAACGAGCGACTAAGTTCAATCAGTGTCAGGCGAGCCTCCGGATCAGAAGCGAGTGTTTCGTCAATTCTCTGGCAGATTCGCCGAACCAGCTCCGCTGATTCACCTTGAGGCGAAGAAAGCTGCGGCCGGCACCGTCTGCACGCTCGGTAGCCCGCAAGTTCGGCGGCCCGAGCATCTCGAAAGAAAACCACACCATCTCGGCGCGGCCTCTTAGATGGACATGACGGCCGGCAGTAGATGCCCGTGCTACGTACGGCGTAGAAGAAGCTTTCGTCTGCGCCAGAACGTTTTTGCATCGCCTGCCAGTAGTGTGCCGCCATCGGCCCGTTTTTTTGGTCTGCAACGCTCATCGTGTGGCTCATTTCAGTACAAAAATATTCTACGTTCAAAACAATATCTATCCGATTCTTGCAGTCAAATCGCTTGGCTATTTCAGTTTTCCACAAATCCTCAGCCTTGTTGAATTTCAGGGCACTTTTTCTCTTGACATGGTTGACGCATTGTAGGCCAACAAGGCATAGTTCCATACCTCGGCTTGGGGAAGGCCGGGACTTGGGGGCATTCCGATGGGGGCACTTCCGAAGTTACAGCTCTCTGCCGCTCTAGCTAACGCTCCAGCTCGAGAAGTCCATCAAATCCGTCCGGCGCTGCCTCACAAGACATTTCTGCGCGTGCCGACCCACGCCATCAGCGTCGCGGAGGACCGCAGACGCAGCCCGCGCGCCAGCCTGAGCTTGCCGTTGCAATTAACAAGCGTGGACGGGCAGTCGAACATGCGACCCGTCACTCTCGTTACTAAAAATATTAGCTCCACTGGCATCTATTTTTTGGCGCCGCGCAACATCGCGCCGGGAACCGCGATTGAATTTCAAGTTTCCTTGATCGAGCGTCCTTTTGGGCGCGGCAGCGTCCGGCTAAAGACTGCGGCGCACGTGGTCCGCATTGAAGACTGCGGCGTGCCTGGATGGTGCGGTTTCGCCGCATCCTTCGACGATATCGATTTTGACCGGGACGATTTAGTCCCCCCGCTAATACCATTTCACTAGAGCTTTCCTGATCTATTTCTGTAATCTCGTTTCGTGAAGCTTCGTCCGATTTCCGCCCGCGCGGTGATTCTCGATTGGGACGGAACACTGCTCGATTCCTTCCGCGCGGACACGCGCGCCTACCAGGCGATGTTCCGAGCGCTCAAAATCGAATTTTCCGAGAGTCAGCTCGCCCGCCACTATTCTCCAGATTGGTACCGCGTTTATCGAACGGCCAAGGTTCCACGAAAACAGTGGGACCTGGCCGACAAACTCTGGGCAGAGGCATACCGCCAAGAGAATCCCCGTCTGCTGCCCGGCGTGCGTGTCGTTCTTCGAAAGCTCAGCCGCTCATTTTTGCTGGGACTAGTTACGAGCGGCGATCGCAAGCGAGTAATCCGGCAGCTTCGGCACTTCGGACTTGAGAACTTATTTGCCGTGCGTGTCTGTTGTGAAGATGCTGCGCGACGAAAACCGCATCCGGCGCCATTGCTTGCCGCGCTACGCTCTTTGAAACTCCGCGCAGCTCATTGCATCTACGTAGGTGACACGCCAGAAGATATCGAGATGGCCCGCCGTGCGGGAGTGAGATCGATTGGGATAGTCGGTCCGTTTCCGGTTTCTGCAAAACTCAAAGCCGCCCGTCCAGGCCTGTTACTTCAATCTATAGCAGAACTCACAGGCACACTGCTTCCCGAGGCAGAACATCTATAGGTCAGTGGCCTTCAGTTGATCCAGGCGGTTTCGCGGGAGGAGCAGTGGGAGTCGTGGCGGTCGGCCTGAAGTTCGACGAGCGAACGACGAGGCGGATCGGCACCGTACCTTGTTGTGCCTTGACGTCGCTATCGGAGCGAATGTAAGTCGGCAGCCACAAATGTCCTTGTAGATTTTCGCGGTAAACTTCGAACATCTGAAACGGAAAGCTCGGCGCGAAGCTTCCATTGCTCGTCAGAAACTGGCCATAGCTCTTTACAATGGACAAATCCTGGTCGTCGATCCAGACCACCCCGTCAAACAGCGGTTTGCTCAGCAGTTGCTTCGGCTGCACTCGGAATAGATACGTCGTAATTTGATCCAGTTTCTCTTTGCCTTCGTAGGAGAGTTTGTATTGAGGCAGCTGTTCCGTTGTCAGAAAGAAAAGCTGTAAACCCGCCAGAAATTTCACGTCTTCGAGAGAAAATTCCGTGTAATGTAAATTGGAAGTCGGCTGCTTCAGAACGCTTTCGTAGCGCTGGCCATCAGACTTGCTGTACTGCTGGCCATCCAGTTCGTACAATCCGCCGTTCGTTACCAGTTCTTCCACTTTTACGGTCTGATCCAGCGTGTCCTGGTCATACACTTTCTTGTTCAGATCCTCGTTCTGCGTGAATCGCTGGATGATCTGGTCAGCTGGAATCGGCGGAGCAGCCGGTGCCGGTTTTGCAGGAATCTTTTTGAGTTCGAATGTGGGCGGTGGCGTGATCGGTCCAGCCGTCTGCGCCCGCGCCGCGGCTCCGCAGGCTGCGAAAATCACCAGACAAATCGCGAATGAAATGGAACGGCTCATCTTCTCTAATTTAGATGCAGAAAAAACACCCAGAGAAATACCCTTAGAGTTGCAGCCGGACTACGCCTGGGTGATAATCCCATAACTTCGGCTCCAGGGGAAAGAGCAAGGTCAGCGTGATCTGCCCTCAATGTCGAACAGAGAATGCGGAAGAATCAACCGCGTGCTCGAAGTGTGGTTCCGCGTTTGATTTGGACCTCGATGCGGACGGCACCCTGGACATAACTCCAAAAGCGCCCGATTCTTCCGCGGCGATGAATTCTAGTCAGCGCGCCGTTGCCTCTGCCGTGCGCTCCGGTTCGGCTTCTCGCACCGGGGCCCGCACCGCCGTGACCCTATACGGAGGTCTTGAGCCAGGCGATGAGCTGGGTCACCGCTATCGTATTGAGTCCATGCTCGGGCAAGGCGGTATGGGCCGTGTCTACAAGGCATATGACATAGAACTCGACCGCACGGTTGCGCTCAAGGTCCTTCAGCCCGAACTAGCCAGTGATTCCAACGCCATGCAGCGGTTCAAGCAGGAACTGCTGCTTGCCAGCCGCATTTCGCACAAGAACATTTTGCGCATTCATGATTTGGGCGAAGCAGACAACATCAAGTTCATTTCCATGGCGTTTGTCGATGGCCAGGATCTTCACCACTTGTTGCGTGGCGGCAAGCTTTCGATTAAGCGAGCCGAAAATATTGGGCAGCAGCTCTGCGAAGCACTAGACGCAGCTCATTCCGAGGAGGTCATCCACCGGGATTTGAAGCCGCAGAACGTCCTCATGGGCGCTGGAGATCACGTTTACGTTTCGGACTTCGGTCTAGCCAAGTCCCTCGAGGCCAGTTCAGCAGGAATGACCCGCACAGGGCAGTATCTGGGCACGCCGCGCTACATGGCGCCTGAACAGGTGGAAACAGGCCAAGTAGACAAGCGCACCGATCTCTATGCGTTGGGGCTGATCTTGTTTGAAATGGTGACCGGAGAAGACGCATTCAAGGGTGACTCGACGCTCCAGATCATGTATCGCCGCGTCAAGGAAAAGCCCCCTAATCCAAAGCAAATCAATCCAGAGGTCCCAGAGTATCTGTCGCGCATCATCTTGCGTTGCCTCGAACGCGAGTCTGCCAATCGTTATCAGCAGGCGAGCGAGATTCTCGCGGATTTGCGGGCCGCTCGTGTTACTCCGGCTCCAAAGGGGCTACACGGGAACCTGAAGGACGTCGCGGCCCGCTGGTGGATTGCCGCCGCGGGCGGCGCTATCGTCGTAATAGCCCTTCTCGCAGTTCCCTCCGTGCGCCACATTTTCCGATCGAATCGACCCATATCATCCGCTCCATCGGCGGTGGCGCTTCCCGGCGTGCCTCCACTTTCCAGCGGCCGGTTTATTGCCGTTCTGCCCCTGCAAGTGCTGGGTGATCCGCACCAACTCGGATACTTGGCAGAAGGCATTCAGGAAGCGCTTTCCGCAAAGCTTTTCCAATTGAAAGACGTCCGAGTAACTTCGGCCGAGGCGGCAGCCAAAGCGAATCAGAACAAGCCTCTCCCTGAGATCGGCAGCGCTCTCGGCGCGAATTTGCTCGTTCAAGGCATGCTGCAAAGCTCGGGCAACAATCTTCGCATCATTGTTAATTTTGAAGACGTCGCCGACGGCAAGCGCCTCTGGAGTAAGGAGTTCGATGGCGTAGCGGGCAACCTCTTTCCCATTGCAGACCAAATTTACAATCAACTCGTCAGCGCTTTGAATGTCAGCCCCACCGGCGATGAAATCGCCCGTGCTTCAGCGCGCCCGACATACAACATGGCCGCCTACGACTTGTACCTCCACGGCCAGAACGCGCTGAAAGGTCATCAAGCCAAAGACATTCAGTCAGCTTTGGACTACTTTAATCAGGCCGTAGCCAAAGATTCCTCCTTCGCGCTCGCGTACAGCGGCGTCGCGGAGGCCAGCCTGCGAATGTACGGCATAAAGAAAGACAGTTTCTGGACCGAGAAAGCTTTGGCGGCGGCCACGCAGGCTAAGTCGCTGAATGGCAACTTGCCTGAGGTACATTTCGCTTTGGGAAGCGCCTACAGCGCAACGGGCAAGTACACTGAAGCCGTCGCGGAGCTAAAGCATGCTACAAGTCTCGCCCCCAATTCCGATGGGGCCTATGTCCGGCTCGGTGACGCATACCTGCAGAGCGGGAACGCGCCTGCCGCTATGCAGGCTTTTCAAAAAGCCATCCAATTGAATCCCTACTTCTGGAATAACCAGGACGAGCTCGGAAACGCCTATTTTGTGCAGGGAGACTATTCAAAGGCGCTCGAGGCTTTCCATCAAATTACCGTACTCGCTCCGGACATCGATGCTGGATACGAAAACATCGGCAATGTGTATCTTACGGAAGGCAAGTATAAGGATTGCATTCCCTACTATCAGAAGGCGCTGCAGATCGAGCCTTACTGGACAACGTACTCCAATCTCGGCACCGCTTACTTTTTCCTGAAACAGTATGCGGATGCCGCCTCTGCTTATGAAAAGGCCGTTGCGCTCAACCCGAACGATGCCGAGGTCGTGGTCAATCTAGGGGATGCGTATCGCTGGGCAGGTCAACAGGACAAAGCGAAGCAAACCTATCAGCAGGCCATATCTCTCGGATACAAAGAACTGCAAACAAATCCACAAAGCGCTCTCACGATGGCCCAGATTGCGCTCTCGTATGCGAAAGTCGGTGACGCGCAACAGGCCGAAAAATTCATTGGCCGCGCTCGTTCACAAGCGAAAAATAATGTGGATTACATCTACGATCAGGCGGAAGTTGAAGCAATTCTCAATCGGCAGGATGCTGCCCTGAAGGCCTTGCGGGAAGCGTTTGAAAAGCACTATCCGGTCGACTACGCCTCAGGCGATCAGGTGTTGGAAAACCTGCGGAGCAATCCAAAATTTGCGGCGCTGATAAAAGAGTTCTCTGGCGCGAAGCCCTAAAGTCAGGGCTTTTGTGTCCTTACGACCTGCGGCCCAGACCCAGTCCTGCCAGCAAAACACCGCCTGTAAGCAGCAGAACAATCGTGCCCGGCTCCGGAGTAGGGGTAACTTCGATCGAAAACAGGCCTGGGGTAAGCGGTCCAAGGAATTCGATCTCGACATCGTTGCTGAATGGGGTTCCCACGGTGCTGACAAACTTACAACCTGTGAAAACGTTGGACTGGCAATCAAACTCTTCAAATGGAAGTGAATCGGCTAGCGCGATAGAGAAGTTCGTCAGCGTCTTCGTGCCGGTATAATCCAAGTCTTCTTGAGGCAATAGGCCTTGGCTGTTTAGTGTGATCACCAATGGATTGGTGACCGAATTCGTTGAAAAAGTGATCGCATCGCCGCCAAGGATTTTGTTGATGATCACCGTAGGGTCCACCGGGCTAGCGCTGGCAAATTGAGCTGGAACGACTAGAGCAAACGCGACGAGCAACAGGTGGCGCAGTTTCATGGCATCTCCTTGGGCTCTATACAGGTCGAACTGTTCTTTATAGCACGTCGAAGTCCAATGTTAAATGTATATAACGTAATCTAAGCTACCTACAATCATATGCTTACATGGTACGTCTCCGCGCTCACCTCGAGGCCTTCCGGAAAATTGCAAACATTTTCGCCTTATGTGCAACCTGCGCCAACGCAGAGGGTTATGAGCGCCTGGGCGAGGTCTGATAGAATCTCGGCGCTACGGGACCACTCGGGACGCGCATGTGGCCGACTCAAAGCTGGCAAAACTCTTTTACGTTTCCGGTGCGGTGCAGGGCGTGGGATATCGTTTTTTCACTCAACGCGTGTCGCAGCGAATCGGCGTTACTGGTTACGTCAAGAATCTCCGCGATGGCCGAGTTGAGATTTACGCTATCGGTTCCGAATCCCAGCTCTCTGAGCTCCGCCGGGAACTCGAACGCGGTCCCCAGGGAGCCTCCGTTTCAGAAGTCTTCGACGAAGATGCCGCCGTCGAGCAGAAATACTCGAGCCAATTTTCTATCGAACGCGACTCCTGGTGAAAGGACATCGGCTGAATGGACGATCTGAAGAAACTGATTCGCGAAGTGCCCGACTATCCGAAGCCGGGCATATTGTTCTACGACTTGACCACGCTCCTGCAGGACAAAAAAGGTTTTCATGCGCTGATTGAAAGACTCTGCGACAAGTTCGCTGGCAAGCACGTCGATATCGTAGCTGGCATCGAAGCGCGCGGATTTATTTTCGGACCCGCCCTTGCGTATCGTCTCGGCGCAGGTTTCGTGCCGATACGCAAGCCCAACAAGCTGCCTTGGAAGACCGAGCAGGTCACCTATCAGCTTGAGTACGGAACAGACAAGCTTGAAATCCATCAGGACGCCGTCAGGCGCGGAGAACGCGTGTTGATCTGCGACGATCTGCTGGCGACGGGTGGAACAGCCGCCGCGGCGGTGAAATTGATTCATAACTTAGGTGGCGAGATTGCCGGCGCGGCATTCGCCGTCGAGCTTTCGTTTCTCCATGGACGCGAAAAGCTCAACGGCACCGAAGTCTTTTCGCTGATCCAGTATGATAAATAGAGGAACTTTTATTTCGCTATTTCGCGGGGTTTCCCCGTTGCCGCACAACTTCGAACAGCACAATGCCCGCGGCAACGGAGACGTTCAGTGATCCTACCGGTCCGCTCGTTGGAATCGAAACCAGAAAATCGCATCGCTTGCGCACCAGTTCATGTAAACCCGTTCCTTCGCTTCCCATGACGATCGCGACGCGCCCTTTATAGTCCACGACCGTATAGTTCTTCTCCGCGTGTTCATCGAGCCCGATCACCCAGAAGTTCGCTTCCTTCAGTTGCTCAAGCGCTCGCGCCAGATTCTTCACGCGCGCCACGGGCAAGTGAGCCAGCGCACCCGCCGACACGCGCGCCACGGTGTCAGTCAGCCCTGCTGAGCGTCTCTCCGGAATCACGATGCCAGTCGCCCCAGCCGCCAGGGCTGTCCGAACAATCGCACCGAGGTTGTGCGGATCTTCGACGCCGTCCAGTAGTACGAGCAACGCCTTTGCGCCGGCGTCGGCCAGCAGATCTTCAATCTCGACAGCGGTTCGCGACGCCGCAAACGCAACTACCCCTTGATGATGTTCTGAGCCCGCCGCATGGTCGAGTTGAGCGCGTTCTTCAAACCGCACGGGAACACCACGCGAGCGCGCCAGGTCTACGATCTTTTGAATCCGGTCTCCCCGCTGTCCGCGCGCAACCAGAATTCGACTGATGGGCCGCCCGGCGACTAGAGCCTCTTCTACCGCGTGAATTCCAGAGAGATGATTCATCGTCTGTCTCAGCTATCTCAGTGCCGCGCAAAATTCGACCATGCGCTGGTGCGTCCCTTTCACCGAGACGTCGAACGGCAGCTTGGCCGCGCGGTCCAGCAGGAGAATCACGCGGTCCAGTTCGCCTTCGCCAACGCGTCCCGCGAGAGCCAGCCGCAACGGATAGAAAATCATTCGCCCATGTGAGCCAAAAACTTCCTTCAGTTGACTCACAATTTCGCGGAAACGCTCCGAGTCCAAATCGCCGCCCCCCAGCACGCTATTCGCGAGCTGCCGGATGACGTCGCGTGCGGCTTCGCGCGCCATCACTGCCTGATTGCTCTTGTCTTCGAGTAAATCCACCGCATTATAAGAGAAAATCAATCCCACCAAGTCCGTTAGTGCGGCTGCACCGTCTTCATTCTTGGTGTGAAGCGCAACCTGCAAGCCCAGCCACTCCGCCGCATCTCGCAGCCACTCTTCCACCTCTGGTGTTGGCTGCTCGGTAAGCCATCCATGCTGGCGCAGAATCGCCTCGATGTCTGCGGCGGAGAAAGGATTTGCGGCCGTAAGGTGTACTTCCTGAGAAGCTTCAATTTTCACGGGTGAATTGTACAGCAAGAGAAAGTTCCACGTGGAACAAGCGCTAGCCTTAGCTTTCGATTGTCGCTATGACGTGCGCCCCCACCGCCTCCCCTCGACCAATTTCGCCCAGGCCTTCGTGTGTTTTCGCCTTCAAGTTAATCTGCTCTATCGAAATGCCCAGCGCTTTCGCAAGCGCCGTGCGCATATTGGGAAAGTGCGGCCCAAGCTTCGGTCTCTCGGCGACCACCACGGCGTCAATGTGAGCGATTTTCCAGTTCTTGCGCTCGAGATACTGCCGCACTTGGCGCAAGAACACTAAGCTCGAAACGCCTCTCCATTTCTCGTCTGTGTCTGGAAAATGCGTGCCGATGTCTCCCATCGATGCCGCGCCAAGGAGCGCATCGCAAATCGCGTGGCACAAAACGTCGCCGTCGGAATGGCCCACGGTTCCCTTATCGAAAGGAACTTCAATGCCGCCAATCATCAGTTTGCGTTTTTCTGCCAGGCGATGCAGGTCGTAACCGATTCCCGAGCGCGAAACCGCGGGCCTTGTTCCAGCCCGGGCGGTCTTCGTTTCAGTGCTTTCCTTGCTCAATCCCGCCTTCTGCAATTGCTTGCGCAACTTCGCATCCGCAGAAAGCACTGCCGCAAGCAGATGTCCTGAAGTAACACGTCCGCCGCTCTTTTTCGCAATTTCTGGAGCCGCGGCAAGCGCGCGCTTCGCTTTCGCGTCCAGCGGAATGTCCGCATTCGCCTGACTTGCGTGATGAAGATTCTCAGGCGTGAGACGCGCCAGTTTCAGAGGGCTTTTTTGCCAGTCGACGCCACGAAACAACCCCGGATTTTCTTTTCGAATCCCCGCCACAAGTTGCGACAAACCAATGTTTTTCGCTTTATCAGTGACGGCGGCGAGCCGCGCCATGAAAATGCACCGCCGCGCTTCTTCGTCGAAACTCTCGAACATGATTATTTCCTGCGCTGTTCCTGGCTGAGATAGAAGCGCGCCAGCTCCATGTCCGCCGGCTTCGTGATTTTGATGTTGCGTTCTGAACCTTGCACAACGTAGACATCATGGCCCAACCGTTCCACCAGCGCAGCTTCATCGGACGCTATCACTCCATCCTGCTCCGCACGTGCGAATGCTTCTTTGAGAAGTTTGGTATGGAATCCCTGTGGCGTTTGCGCCAAGACGATTTTTTCGCGCGGGATCGTTGCCGATATTAGGGCCACATCCTGTGGCAAACTCGAACGGCGCACTTCTTTGATCGTGTCAATGGCCGGCACGCCAAGGATGGCCGCACCGCGCGCGCGCGCCTCTGCAATCACGCGCTGCACCTGTTCGCAAGTTACCAGCGGACGCACGGCATCGTGCACGAGCACCAATTCAACATCGGCTGAAACCTTGGCCAGAGCATTAGCCACGGACTGTTGGCGCGTCTCCCCGCCCTTCACCACGTGCACAGCGCTCCTCAGTTTTTCTTTCGATAAGCGCTGCTCAAGTGACTCCGCTTCTTCGCCGCGCGTCGCAATGAAGATCTCCGATATTGCTTGGCATTCAACAAGCCGCCGCAACGTCAGCAGGACGATGGGCACACCGTCTAATTCGAGGAACTGTTTTGGCACTTCGGAACCCATGCGGGTTCCGAGTCCTGCGGCAGGCAGAATGGCGGCGATTCGAGTCATTATGGGATTGAAAGTCTAGCGCATCCGCTACGACAGATAAATAGACGCCCCTATGGGTTGCTTCAGCTTAATCTTGGTTCTACGAACGCCCGGCGTCTGGCATGTAGGATCGGGGTGGATGCTCGCCTCCGCCGCTCGGGCCAACCACATCTCCAGCTTTCCCTTCGTGCGCTTGCCCCGCCGGCGCGGCAATTCCTTGCCCGGTTCGATGCGCGGGCTGTTCCCCACGGTCATCAAACCGCCCAAAAATCATCTTTCCCGCCGTCGTCTGATGCACTGACGTTACCGAGATATCGATCGTCTTGTTGATCATCTTCCGTGCGCCATCCACAACCACCATCGTGCCGTCATCCAAATAGGCGATGCCCTGATTGTATTCTTTTCCTTCTCGCAGAATAAAAACGCGCATGATTTCGCCGGGTAGGACGACAGGCTTTAGAGCATTCGCCAACTGGTTCACGTTCAAAATCTCGATTCCCTGTAGCGTCGCCACCTTATTCAGGTTGAAGTCGTTGGTAATGATTTTCGCGTCATAGCGCTTCGCCAATTCGATCAGTTTCAGGTCGACTTCCGCAATGGCCTGAAAATCATCTTCAGCGATTTGCACGTCGAGGTGCGGCATTTTCTGCAGACGCTGCAGCACCTCCAAGCCGCGCCGGCCTCGCTGACGCCGCAGCGGGTCCGCCGAATCGGCCACCATCTGCAGTTCTCGTAGCACGAATTGCGGAATCACCACCGTTCCATCGATGAAATGCGCTTCTGCAATGTCCGCCACGCGGCCATCGATGATGACGCTCGTATCCAGCACCTTATAAACCTGCCGCGTGCTCCGCTCGGTGCCGAAGAGCCCGCCGAGCGCCTGCAGGTTCAACATATCGCCCTTGATTGCCCCCACGATTAAGCCGATGTAGGCCATGATCAAGAATATCGCCAGGCTCACAAACGATCTCGTGCTCTCCGGCATGGTCGTGTGCACCAGAACAAGCGTTGTCAGGAAAGCTCCCAGAATTCCGAGGATGGATCCAATCACCGCGCCAATCAGTCGGCGCAGGCTTGCCCGCCGCAGCCGAATCTCGAACAGGATGACCGCCACCGCGAACGCCAGGCCCGCCAGCGATCCCAGCAGATGAGACAAGCTAAACGGGCGGAAGTGATAGCCCGCCGCGACGCAAACCACCGTGAAGATCGCCCGGACCGCCAGCATGTCCCAGAAGCCGCCGATTCCGCGGTTCTCGGCTCTGGAGAGCAGCACAGATTTCACTTGTGGATTTTCCGAATTTGCGGAAACCGAAGAAGAACGCCCCGATGGATTAGAAGAGCGGTTCATTGTGGCCCCTTTTATGAAAAACCGTATGAATTTATGAAATCAAAGCTATTCCTGCATTATCACCAACGACGCCGGTTTTATGATGAAACGCCATAAGAATCGCCGGAATGAATAGACGTATCTAAAGTATGTAAAGACTGCCTGGAGTATACACCTATTTCGACCCAGCGAGGAATTTCAGGCCAGATAGAACCGCGGAACGCGCCGTCCCAAGGCGCACAGCAAATCGGAAGTCACGGTGCCGATCTGCCGCGCAACTTGATCCACTTCGAGTGACACGTTCCCATCGCGCCCGTAAATCGTCACTACGTCACCAATCGCGACATTCTCTACGTCCGTAAGGTCGATCATCGAGAGGTCCATCGAAATTGCGCCCACCAGCGGCACGAGCTTGCCCCGTACAATCACGCACCCGCGATTCGAGCGCTGCCGCACAACTCCATCCGCATAACCCGCCGCGATCACCGCGATGCGCGAAGGCCGTTCCGCAACGAATCGCGCGCTGTAGCCCACACTCTCTCCTGCGGCGACTTCTCTCAGCGAAATGATCCGCGAACGCAGGCTCAAACACGGTTTCAGTGGGAATTTCTTCCGAATCTCCGCCGCCACCTCCGCTGGCTCGAATCCCTGATGATAGCCATAGAGGACAGCGCCGGGCCGCACCATATCCGCCAACGTTGCGGGCCGCCCGCAAATCGCTCCGCTGTTCGCTGCGTGGACAATCCCTGGCGAGACACCGGCTGCCTGCAGCGCCGCCAAAACCACCGCGAACACTCGTTCTTGCTGTTCATTCTGCTGCGTCCGGAAATCATCCGACGACGCAAAGTGCGTCAGCGTTCCCTTCAATTCCAAATGCGGGCAATTCGCATAGGCGCGAGCGAACGCTGGCACTTCCTCTCGCGAAATCCCTAGGCGGTTCATTCCGCTATCAATCTTCAGATGAAACCGAATCCTCTTTCGCGCATTTTTGCCTCGTTGCTTCGAAGCCGCGCGCTCTAGACAGCCCAGTTGGTCCAGCCGCGCCACCACGGGCGTCAGACCATATTTCAGGATGATCTCTTCTTCGCCCGGCCAGGA
>DATFQU010000257.1:0-9518 GCA_035264005.1 Candidatus Acidiferrales bacterium | reverse complement strand
TCGGTGGCATTCTAACGCGAGCAGCATCCATCTGGCTCGAAGGTACAATCAGAAAAACTCTTTCCCTGCCGTCCCACACCGGCCAAAAAGTGTGGTCATTCAAAAAAATGTGCGGGGCATCCGGATAGTAAGAGCCAAATTCCAGCCCATTATATCGGCCATTGAAAATCAGGATTTGCTTCTTCGTGTAGAACCCCACGCTGCTGGCCGCATCGTACTCTCCGTATAACGCAATCTTGTCTCCCGGTCGGCAAGACTCCAGTATTGCTTTCGCGAGCGGCTCCGATGAGAGACGCGGTGTGAATACGCCGAGGGCCCAGTTCGCGCAGAAGAAGAACGCTCCGAGAGCGCAAGCCATCGTCATATTTGTCGCTAGGCTTCTTTTCTGGCGCCGCAAAATCCACGCACCCAGGAATCCGATCAGCACAACGATTAGTGCGGTTAGCGCCTGATGCCGCAGGTCCGCAAAGGATTGCGCCGTCAAATCCATAAAATCGGACATGGCCACACGGTAAAAATTCGTTGGATGGCTCTGCATAAGAGAGGAGATGTCGCTGGTGGATGCAATGTCGCGTGAGACCCACAGCATCGCTCCCAACGACGCTGCGATCAGGACCCCGAGTGAAGCCAGCGCGCCTTGCACGCGCGGCAGCCAGCGAGCGGCGCGTGCTTCCGCGCGTTCCAATCCCAAACCGAGCAAAATCGCGACCGCAGGCCACGCACTGAAGCTGTAATACTCCATGCGGCTCTTCGTCCACGAAAAGAACAAAAAAATGAACAAAGCCCACACTGCGAGGAGCACCAGCGCTTGCCCCCGTTCGTCGAGTTGCTTTCGCCAATCGCGAAGCCTCGGTATTTCCCGAATCCCCGAAGGCAGGAACGCAATCCACGGAAAGAACCAGACGATGTTTTCCGCCAGCCACAGCCACAGCGGCACCGCCTCATAGTCCGTTGGGTATCGCCACCCGAGCGCGCGGAAGATCTGCTCGTTGATGAAATAGAACCAGAAAAACCCGCCGAAGAATCCGCGTCCGCTGAATATCGCTGCGATGTGCCACGGCAGCGCCACCAACAGAAATACGACCGCGCTCGATATGAGCGGTAATCGCCGCCATTTCTTCGATCCATCCGTCGCGAGCAGGAAGCAGAAGATTATTCCTACGGGGAAAACAAATCCGATCAGAGATCGCGTCAACACTGCCAGCGCGATCAGGGCCGCCGCGCCCCAATATCCCTTGCGCGGCGAAATCGTTCCTTGCCAGGCCCGCAGGAACAGATAAAACGTCGTGGTAAAAAAAAGCGCGTAAATTGCCTCGGGAATCATGATGCGGGTGAATAAAAAGACGCCGGGCGAAGTGCACATGATTAGGCCCGCGTAGAATCCTGCGCGTTCGCCAAACCACCTCCGCCCAAAGAAGTAAACCATCAGCACCAAGCCTGCCACGGCCAGCGCTAGCGGAAAGCGCGTCGCAAAAGCACTGACGCCAAACGCTGCATAACTGGCAGCTACCATCCAGAACTGCAACGGCGGCTTCTCCAGATAGCGGATTCCATCAATGTGCAGAATCACCCAGTTTTGGCTCTGAAGCATTTCACGGGCAGCTTCCGCGTGTCCCGCGTCTGAGCTGTCCAGAAGTGGCGGCCAGCCTGACGTTCCGACGTAAATGCCCAAGGAAAGCGCGAGCAGAATGAGAATGGAGATTCGGCGGTTCATCCCAAGTAGCCAATTATATCGATTGTTCAGTGTCTGCGAGCATGGAGAAGCGAAGAAGCATTGCTTATCCCGCGAATACGCCGCTATTTCGAAACGTGGAAGGCCGTCGTGTGATCGTTCACGATTCGCCATCCTTCCGGAAGTTTTTTGAAAATGAGGGTAAACACTCCCTGTGGAGTGTCATTCTCTCGATCGAGTCGGTACTTTCCGATCACGTAGGCGGAATCCGTGCAAAGCACATGAATTTCCAGTCCTGAAAACGTCAAATGCCCCATTGCAGCGCGATTCGGATAGGACTTCTCGTAGCGTTTTAGAACTGCATCCCAGCCCTGATAAATTCCGGACTCCCCCTCAAATTCAGTGTATTTGGATTGCCAGTAGCCACCCATAAATGCTGGGATGTCACCCCGATTCCAGTCAGCCGCCTGCTTATTGAGCAGATTTGTGATGGCCTGTGCGTCCAATTGCGACCTAGGCTTAACTGGGGCTTCTTGGCCCAAAATGGAGCTCGCCGCACTCAGAGCGATGACGACGGAAAAAACCTTAAGCCCGAGGGTCATATCGAGCCTCCTTAAGCAGCTTATTATCAATAGCTTAAATAAACATCTCTCCCGTACTTCCTCCGCCGAGTCCTATTTCACCGGTACTATCGCTCCATTGGAGCGGGCTGCCGCATTTGGGACACTTCACTTGAGACAAGACCAATGGTGGCAGCGTTCATTCTCGTCGTATCAGGCGCCATGCTGGCTCAGTTCGTCGTTTTCTTCTGGCGTGCCAACATGCTCGCCATCGCAGCCCAGCCTCTGTCCGAGAAACTGACGTCGGCGCAGACCGGCTTCTCGGCAGCCTTGGATCTCAATGACTTTGAGGCAGTAGCCGCGATGAGCAAACTCTGCCCGAGCGTTACGCTCTCCTCGGCCAAAATGCGGCCCGTTCGGGCCTATTACCAGGCCATGCGCGTTGTTTCACGTCTGTTTGCGGCGATGCCCCAAGCCAGGTCGTGGGCACGCCAGGAAATGGCCTCTTGCACTCGTTACGTTGCTGTTTCCATGGATCGCTGCCTGCAATCCAACCAAGACTACGTAGCCGCCCTGCGCTCCTGCTAGCGTCCCCGTTACACCTCTAATACGCCCACCGCATTAAAACGCCACCGGTCGTGTAGCCTGCTCCCACGGATACCAGCAGCACCAGGTCGCCTTTCTTCAATCGTTTTTCTTGTACCGCGTCGCGCAAGCCCAAAGGAATCGTCGCTGCTGTCGTGTTGCCGTAGCGGTCGATGTTGATCATCACCTTCGAATCATCTATACCCAGCCTCTCCTGCATCGCACGGATGATTCGCAGGTTCGCCTGATGGGGTACGACCAGCGCCAGATCGTTGTGAGAAAATCCGTTCCGCTCCAGGAGGCCGCACGATACCTCGCACATTCGCCGCACGGCATATTTGAATACTTGCTGTCCCTCCTGATGCACATAGTGCATGCGCTTATCGACCGTTTCATGCGAGGGGGGATGCAGTGATCCACCCGCTGGCATGTAGAGATTGCACCCGCCCGAGCCATCGATATCATTCAAGAAGTCGATGATGCCTTCGGCACTGTTCTCCGCCGGCTCCACAAGAACCGCGCCAGCCCCGTCTCCGAACAGGACGCATGTTGCGCGATCCTTGAAGTCGAGGATCGATGTCATTACGTCCGAACCTATCACCAGCACTTTCTTGTGTGTTCCCGCCCCAACGAACTGCGCTCCCACAGTCAGCGCGTAGACGAATCCTGAGCATGCACCGGAAAGGTCGAATCCCCACGCGTTGGTCGCGCCAATGCGGTCTTGCACAAGGCACGCCGTCGCCGGGAACAGCATGTCCGGCGTCACAGACGCGACAATGATCATTTCAATTTCATCCGCTTTCACACTCTTCCTTTTCAACAATTCGTTCGCAGCTGCCGTGGCCATGTGCGAGGCGGCCATGCCGGATTCGACATAATGCCGCTCGCGAATTCCAGTTCGCGTGCGGATCCATTCGTCTGACGTCTCGACGATTTTCTCGAGGTCTGCATTCGTCGCGATTCGCGGAGGAAGATACCCCGCCACGCCGGTAATCTTTGCGGCTATATGTCTTCCCATGTCTTTTGCGCCCCCAAGCAGCGACCGATTGTACGATGAAAATACGAAAAATTCGGATAATGGGGAAAATGCTTTTTAAATCAAGCAAGAATCTCGTACCGAAATGTAAGCTCGGCGGTTTTCTTCAATGTCGCTGCTGCGCCGCAATATTTGTCCAGGCTTAATTGGATAGCATCCAGTGCGGCCTTGTCATCCACTTTTCCTTTCAAGCGGTAGAGCAGCTCCAGCTTTACCCAGACCGTTGGCGGCTCCTTCGCGCGTTCACCCTCAATCAGAACTTCCAGTGACTCCAGTTTCTGGCGCTTCTTAGCCAGGATCTCCACCACATCTGTTGCCGTGCATGAGCCTAAAGCTGCCAGCATCAGTTCCATCGGGCCCGGCGCTGAATTCCGTTCGCGGTTCGAGTCTACTGGCACCGCGTGCCCTGACGGCAACATCGCCAAAAATTGCTCCCCGCTGACCCACTTCACCGTAGCTTTCTGCATAAGAGCCGCAACCTCCATCCAAAATCATATACGGAAAATAGAAGGCAAGCACGTGCGCAGGACTCTAAAGCGAGGCGTCAGCGGCTTCGTCCGAACCCGAAACAGTCTGAAGCACTGGATGAGGTTGCTTCCGTATGGCTTCCAGGAACAGGCACACAAGCTTGGGATCGAACTGCGCTCCAGCGCATCGCTCGATTTCCGCCAATGCCGCTTCCGCGCTGCGCGCTTTCTTATAGACGCGAGGCGAAGTGATCGTGTCATACGCATCTGCGACAGCGATGATCCGCGCTCCCAGCGGTATGCGCTCCTGTTCCAACTGATCTGGGTATCCCGATCCGTCGAAGAATTCGTGATGGTGCTTGATCATCTCGCGGACGTTTCGCAACGTCACCAGCGGCTCCAGAAGCTGCGAGCCCAGAACGGTGTGCGACTTCATCGTGTCCCATTCCTCGGCGTCCAGCGGTCCCGCTTTGTTTAGGATATCCTCTGGAATTCCAACCTTTCCCACATCGTGCAAGAGCGCGCCGAGCTTGACCTCCTCCACCTCAATCGGTTTCAGCCCCGCCGCTTGCGCAATGATGGTCGCGTAGGTTGACACCTTCTTCGAATGTCCTTGCGTGTACTGGTCCTTGGAATCTACGGCGTATGCGAGTGAAGACATTGCGTCCATCACGACGGCAGGTAAGCGCTCGAATGAAGAGGACTGGCCGCGCTCATTGAGCGATTGCGAAAACTGTTTGATTTTCTGGCAAATCTCGTCGAAAGCCGCTGGACCCGTGCTGAATTGACGGTGCAACATCACACCGAGGTACGCCTCCAGAACGTCGCGCTTCCAATTCGTAGCATCGCCAGGTTCGCGGCGCTCAGCGACAAACACCGCATTGCCCCCTTGGTGCTTCGACAAATACATCGACGCGTCGGCCACCTGAATCAATTCTTGCGGTGTTGATCCATGGATGGGGAAACACGCAATTCCAAAGCTGGCCGTAATATTCTTGTCACGAAGCAACGGGTCCGCGGCGATCCAGCTCCGGAGCTTCCCGGCGATCTGTCTCGCCTGTTCCACATTGGTTTCAGGCATCAGAATGACGAATTCATCCCCGCCATATCGCGCCACGATGTCGGAACGCCGGCAATTCTGCTCCAGAATCAGTCCGACACGCTGCAAAACGACGTCGCCTTCCAAGTGCCCGTAGAAGTCATTCACGAACTTAAAGCGGTCCAAGTCCATCAGCACAAGCGAAAATGACCGATTGGATCGCGTCGACCGTTTCCATTCGCTCGAGAGCGCTTCCATCAGGTAGCGGTGCGTTTTTACGCCTGTTAATCCGTCCGTAATCGCCTGCTCTTGCGCCTTCTGGAAATTCTTCGCATTGTGCAGCGCTCCGGCGAAAAGATCCGCCAGAGTTCGCAGCAGTTGCACTTCTTCATCGGTGAATTCCGAGGGCTCGGACGACTCCACGTAAAGAACACCGAGAAGATTTTCGGCGCAGGTGACCGGCAGTGCGATCGCCGAAACCGATCCGGGCAGCACTGGCCTCAAACTCGTTGAATTCACTTCTCGCACAATTGCAATCTCGCCCGTACGCGCCACCTGCCCGATTAATCCGTCTCCAATCGCGATTCGCCGCCCGATGGCGTCTCGGCGTTTCCCGGCCTCAGCCTGCACCACCACTTCCTTCGCGGGATAATCGAGAATGCCGATGCCGATGTGGTCGTACTGCAAGCCCTGTTCAATTTCTTCCGCGACCTTGACCAGAATTTCGTTGGGATCAAGCGTTGCGATGGCGTGCTCCGAAATTTTGTTGAGCAGCGTCAAATGGCGCGCTTTTTTCTGTTCCTCAGCGAAGAGCCGTGCATTCTCCAGTGCAATGCCAGCTTGGCTCGCAAGCACCCGCATTAATTCCAGATGTCCTTCGTCAAAGGCTCCTTCGCGGTCGCTATGAATGGCCATCGCGCCAATTGCTCTATCGTAGAGAATCAATGGCACGCCGCAGAAGGATCCGGCCCTGCGGCTCGATTCAACCCCGCGTTTTCCTATTTCCGCCTCGAAGTTTCCGCGAATCAATAATGGCTGCCGCTCGCGAACCATGTATTCGGTCAATCGCTTGCCCGCTGCTCGCGTTCGCTTGGGCTGTCGCACGGTATCTGTGACTTCCACTTCATACCGGATTTCTTGCTTCGCGCTGTCGTAAAGCGCGATGTAAAAACTTCCCACCGCAAACAAGCGGCGCATTTCGGAGTAAATCGTTTCGAAAAGCGTCTCATTGTCGAGCGTTGAGCTCAGCGCCTGCCCAATCTCATTCAGAATATGCAGTTCTTCGCTGCGCCGCGATGTCTGCTGAATCAGGTAGCTGTTTTCAACCGCCATTCCGATCTGATAGCCAAGCGCCAACAGCAGCCGGAGTTCCGCAGCGGTGAATTGACGGTTGTCCGGAGTCCCAAGCAACAAGACTCCGAGCACGCGCTCCTTCGCCTGCAAGCTGATTCCGACAACCGTACGCAAATTCTGCTCCAGCAAGAGTTCACGGATACGCTTGAATGAAGGTTCTTTTTCCAGCGCTTCCCACAACGTTGTTTTGCCCAGGTCGCGCAGCACCACCAGTCCGCCGAGCCGCGCGACAAGCTTTACAAGACTGTCTTCCAGTTTTTCTTCCAGAACTTTTGCGCTGAATTCGTCGCGTAGGCCCGTTGTGACGACGGAAATCGGCCCGTCGCCGTCGCTATAGCGCAAACACAGCGCGCCGCAAGGAATTCGCACGACATTCAGAACGCGGTCCAAAGCCTGCGCCAGCATCTTTTGGATCTCGCCGCCGATGAAACTCGAAGTCGCCAGGTTCAAGTTCGAGAGAGCCAGCATGTTTCTCTCGACTCGATGGCGCTCTTCCTCATACACGGCCATAACCATCAGCACGCCGCAAAACAGTTGCGGCACAAGCAGAACGAAATGAAAGTCCGCCGCACGAAGCCACGTAAACTTGTTCTGCATGACGATGCCGACGTCCAATACGCCCCAGGTCACGAACGAAATCCCCAAGAGGAAATCAGAAGGAGATTCCCGTTTTCGCCCTTCTTGCCAGAACACTCGCGCAACTACAAACAGCAGCAATGCTGCTCCCAGGTACAGCGATACAGATACCCAACCCTCGACATACGCCACTGCCCAGGCGGCGGCAGCCACGCCTATACCAAATGTTGCGGTGATAGGAATCTTGGCCCGCGCATACACGCGCGCCGCGACGAGGAATAGCAACGCCGCCAACGTCAGCAGCCAATCTCCTGTTCCCGAGATTGCTGCCGAGTGCCCGAACTCCGGCTCAACAACGCTGCTGAACGATGACAGCGCAACCAGCAACCAGGCTCCGGCCCAAATCAGTAGGTAGCTCTGGCGTTTTAGAGCATAGATGTATGAGAAAAAGACGGAGAGCAGCAGCGTACCGGCCAGCAAGACGCCGCCCACGATGCTCGTTTGAGTCACCAACTCACGGCTCCAATGAAGTCCAGGAAGGGTGCATTTCGAGGATAGCAAACTTCATCGGACCGCGATGGGTTCCCTGTGGGCCTGTTGACGTTCTGCACAACGGTCTCCGAAGCGCCTTCTCCCCCGACACTCACATCCCTCTGACGTGCCCCGCTGCCTCGCAAGCCTTGTGGAATGTCGAGTATAGGGGCATCGCTTGCGCCGTGCAACGGTACATCCGTACTCACTGAAGGACAGGTGCGCTGCCTTGGTGCTGTGCGAAGCAGCTGCGCCTGCGCTCGATTTTTGGACAGGGTTCCGCTAAGATGGACGTTTTTCAGCAGGCAGTTATTCGCTCTGTCTTTATGGCTCTCGATTCCAAACCGCGCGTTCGCTTTGCGCCTTCTCCGACGGGTTATTTACACGTCGGCGGTGCGCGCACCGCTTTGTTCAATTGGCTTTTCGCGCGCCATGAGGGCGGCACTTTCATTCTGCGAATTGAAGACACGGACGTCGAACGTAATCGTCCGGAGCTTGTCGAGGGAATTCTTCAGGGTCTTCGCTGGCTCGGTGTTGAATGGGACGAAGGGCCTTATTTTCAATCTCAGCGGCTGGAGTCCTATCGCGCAGCCGCAGAAAAACTGTTGAAGGATGGCGCCGCCTATCCTTGCTTCTGCCAAGCTGTGCAGTATGCTGGCGCCGATGCCGCGCCAGAAGGCGAAGAAGGAGGAAAAATCGCACGCAGCGCTCCGTGCCCGTGCCGTGATCTTACGTCAACCCAGCGCGAGCAAAAAATTCGCGATGGCGCGCCGTACGCGATTCGCTTTGCCTCTCCGCGCGAAGGCGTGACTCAGTTCGAAGACGCCGTCTTCGGCCCGCGCGAAGTTCAAAACGCGGAAATCGAGGACTTTGTGATTCTACGTTCGTCGGGTCTGCCGACTTATCAACTCGGTGCCGTCGTCGACGACATGGCCATGGGCATCACGCATGTCATTCGCGGCGCCGACCACCTTTCCAATACGCCCAAACAAGTTCTGCTCTATCGCGCGCTCGATGGCGCTCTACCGATCTTCGCGCACGTGCCGCTGATTCTGGGCCCGGATCGCACGCGCCTCTCCAAGCGGCACGGAGCCACGAGCGTCAGCCTCTACGCTGACGAAGGCTTCTTGCCCGAAGCGTTTCGCAATTTCCTCGCTCTGCTGGGATGGTCGCCGGGCAGCGACGAAGAATTCTTGCTGACCTCAGAACTAATTTCGCGTTTCGCGCTCTCCGGCGTTAGCCGCACGAACGGCGTCTTCGACCGCGCAAAGCTCGAATGGTTCAATTCGCAATACTTGCAAAGGCTTCCCGTCGGCGAATTGCTTCCCTATGTGAAATCCGAACTGCAGCGCTCCGGCCTTTGGCGCGACTCTTGGGATAGTTCCGAGCGCGAATGGTTCGCGCACACCGTAGACCTTCTTCGTCCGCGCACACGTCTCCTACCGGATTTTTCTCATTGGGCGCGCGCGTTTTTCTCCGACGATTTTGACTACGATCCGGAAGCCCGCGGAAAGTTCTGGAAAGATCCTAAGGTTCCGGATTTGCTCGCGAAGCTCGCAGATGCTCTCGACGCGCTCGCCGACTGGAACCACGACGCCTGCGATCACGCTCTTCGCGCTCTGGCCGAATCCGCAGGAGTGAAAGCCGGCTTGCTCATCAATGCGACGCGCGTCGCCATCGTCGGCCGCGCCGTCGCGCC
>DATFQU010000256.1:0-2760 GCA_035264005.1 Candidatus Acidiferrales bacterium | reverse complement strand
CTCAGTGATTGTTTGAGTTCCAATTTGCGATAAACTCTTCTTCGCTTCTCCTCGGAGACTTCCGCATGAAAGCTGTCATCTTCACCCAGCACGGTGCTACCTTGGACAACCAACGATGACGCAATCCGACACATCGAGTCTGACCCCACTCGAACACGCTGTTCTCCGCGCGATCTGTAAGGAATATCCATCCGATCGCGCCGCGCTCGAAGCTCAGCTCGCAACCGCCACCGTCCTTCGTCGCGAAAACACTGGCGCCGGTTTTTTCACCTATCTCTCCGTCGAACGAACTTCAAGCAATCCGATTGGCGGCTATCGCCTCAGAAATGGTCCGAACGCCAAGGTCGAAGGCCTGGAACACGGAATGGGTTTCATTCTCTGGCTGAAGGAAGGCTACATCAATTGCCTCGAAGGCTATGCGTACGCCGGCAGCACCACCGCCATCGCTTTTGACAAAGTTTCGTTCGAGTTACTCCCAGATTGAAGCGCAATCTATCCGTTTCTCGACCCATTTAGGAGGGCACGGCTTTAGCCGTGCCAATAAGCGGTGGGTGCATTCATTCCTTTCGCGCGTCTCATCCGCGCGATGTAGTGCTTTTTCCCGGATCACGGTCTACGAACTACGGGCGTTAGTGCTTTATCTCGCGGCTTCGGCTTTGGTTTGCTCGTTAGCAGGTTCCACACAAACGCGACGCCCGCCAGCCCGGCGAACGCATACGCTCCTCCGAATGACCTCCACGTCAACGTGTCCGGCCGCATGTTCCCGGTCGTATTGGCCCAGCCCCAGTAAACAAAAATCGCTTCCACGACACCGAATAGCGTGCACACAAAGTGAAGTCGCGTCGCAGATTCCTGAAAGGTGCGCGTCGTTCCCAGTTCGATTACCGCGTAAATCACGCTAATTATTGCGAACGGCGCCGCCACCCATATCACCAAATCTCCCGCGGGCAGGTGAACGATCTGGCCGTGCCGCATCATCGGCAGCCGGTTGCCGAGAAGTTTTGTGCTGACAAAAACGCTTCCCATCACCACAAAAAACGCCGCCGCTATGCCAAACAGCACCGCTGGCGACTTCGGCCATCCAAATTTTCGCGAGCCGTTGTTGGAGTCCGCCTGCAGGTTCATGAAACGCGCCTCTCCTGAGCGTAGCTCCAGATCACATTCCCCAGAAACACGCCATGCCCAAAAATCAAAATAATCACCAGCGCCGCGTCGGATCCCATACCCAGGGGATTTCCAGGCCTCCAGTGCGAGACGCAAATTGCCAGGATCCCAAGAATCAGAATGATCGAGCAGCTGAGCGCCTGCAAGTATCCGAGCTGACGATTCAGTTCGCGTTTGCCGAGCCACTGCACCATCTGGTATTCGCCATAGAAAAGGGCGAACACTGCAACTCCAAAAAAGAAGAAAATGCTCAGCTCACGCGCCAGCCCTACCCCGTCGAAGCCCGCGCCATGACTGACCTGGTAGAAACTCTGGCCAACATGACTCGCTTGGATGGCCAAGTAGATCAGCGAACCGCCCCAACCGACCAGGCAAACGTTCACTGCAATTCGGAAAATGCCTTTTGGAGATAAGCTAATCATCAGGGCAACTCGCTTGCCCCAATGCTACCACCCCGACGCAGATCCAATCGTAGAACCGAATGTTCGTTGTCGTACCTACAACGCGCTGCATTGCCCCGATGGCTCTCAGAACGGCGCGGCTTTTTTGCGCCGGCGAAGGAACCGCAGCCGTACCAGGTTGCCTTGTGGTGCGCAGCTTTAGCCGTGCCAATAAGCCTCTCCATTCATTTCTCCTTTCGCGCCTGCCCTCTGCGCCGTTTGCCGGGGGCGTTTCACCGGCCTGCCCTGCTGCAGGCAGGCGAGATGCATTCACTTCAGCTGCAGTCGGAATTTGTAAGGGCACGACTTCAGTCGTGCCGAACAGAAGCTCCGTTAAGTTTTTCTCCTATTCACGCACGCCTTGCGCGCGATGTATTCGCTTTTCACTGACCACTGACCACTGACCACTGACCACTTTCTTCCCCTTCCGCCCTGTAGCAAAATACTCAACTCGCTCCAATTCGCACGCGCATCCGCGGAGGCTCCATGAAAGCAGTCATCTTCACGCAGCACGGCGGCCCGGAAGTTCTCACCTACACCGACGTTCCCGATCCCACGCCGCGCCCCGACGAAGTCCTGGTCCGCGTCCGCGCCTGCGCGCTCAATCACCTCGATCTTTTTATCCGCAAAGGCATCCCGGGAATTCAAATCCCCATGCCGCACGACGTTGGTCACATTGGGGGCAGCGACATCGCCGGCGAAATCGCCGCCACCGGCGAACTCGTCTCCGGCATTCAAGTCGGCGAAAAAATCCTCCTCCAGCCCGGCATCGGCTGCGGACGCTGCGTCGCCTGCCTCGCCGGCAACGACAATCTCTGCCGCAACTACACGCTCCTCGGCTATCTCGTCAACGGAGGCTACGCCGAATATGTCTGCGCCCCCGCGCGCAACGTCGCTTCCATGCCCGCCGGCCTTTCCTTCGAAGAAGCCGCCGCCATTCCTCTCGTTTTCATCACCGCGTGGCACATGCTCGTCACTCGCGCCAAACTTCAGCCCGGCGAAGATGTCCTTATCCTCGGCGGAGGCAGCGGCGTCGGCACCGCCGGAATCCAAATCGCAAAAATTCTCGGCGCGCGCGTCATCACCACCGTTGGCAGCGACGAAAAAGCCGAAAAAACTCGCGCCCTCGGCGCCGACGAAGTCATCGTCCACACCC
>DATFQU010000255.1:0-2360 GCA_035264005.1 Candidatus Acidiferrales bacterium | reverse complement strand
CCTCAAACGAAAGAGCTTTCTTCCGAGCAACTGCGCTGGCGCTGTGACCCGGCGAAAGTACCGTACGCAACCTCGGCCGAAGCGCCGTACATCGGCAACGAAATCGGCCAGGAACGGGCGCTGCGCGCCCTGCGCATGGGTGTTGATATGACGGCGCAGGGCTACAACACTTTTGTCTGCGGCCTTACCGGAACCAGCCGCGGCGGCATGATTGTTCGCATGATCGAGGGCATCGGGCCGAAAACGCAGCTTTCGCCCGACCGCTGCTACGTGAACAATTTCAAGAACCAAGACCGGCCGCGCCTCTTGACTTTGCCTCCCGGACAGGCAAATGCGTTTCGAAAAGAGGTGCAATCCGGCATTGAATTTCTGCGCCGGCGCATCCCGCAGGTTTTTGAGGGAGAACCATTCCAACGGCAGAAAGCGCGCATCGTCGACCGTTACACTCAGCGCGAAAAGGAATTGATGGACGACTTCACGCATCGCATCGCGCGCGAGCAGTTCGCCCTGGGACGCATGCAGGTCGGCGCGGTTGCGCTTCCAGAAATCTTCCCGGTTCTCGAAGGCGCGATGGTACCGATCGAGGAAATTCCTAAGCTCGTGCAGGAAGGAAAACTCGAAAGCACCGCTGCCGAGGAACTCGAGCGCAAATATGACCAATTCCGTCAGGAATTCACCGTTGTCTATAGAAAAACGCTCACGCTATCCCGCGAGCTGGCCAGCGAGATGAGCTACCTCGAGCAGGAAGCCGCCTCGGTGCTTGTTGACGGCGTCATCGAGGAATTGAAGGAAAAGTACGCGGATTCGCACGTCGCTGAGTATCTTGAAGAAGTCCGCCACCACATTCTCGACAACCTGGAACCTTTCAAGGAACGGGAAGGCGAAGACGAACAACCTCCCTCTGAAGCTGCTGCCGCTTTGCGACCTGAACGTTCCGACCGCGATCCCTTCCGTGTTTATGGCGTGAACGTTATTCTTTCGCACGGCGATCACGAAGCTTGCCCCGTCATTTTTGAAACGATTCCGACGTACGCGAACCTCTTTGGCACGATTCACCGTAGTTACGACGCACGCGGTGGATGGAGTTCCGATTTCATGGACCTGCGTGCAGGTTCAATCCTCCGCGCAGATGGCGGCTTCCTGATTATGTACGCGCTCGACACACTCACCGAGCCCGGCGTCTGGCGCACGCTCAAACGCACACTGAATCACAGCAAGCTTGAGATCCAGCCCGTGGATGTGTTTTTTCCGTTCAGCACGGCCGCCATGAAGCCGGAGCCGATCGATATTCGCGTCAAGATCGTGCTCATCGGCGATCGCGAAATGTATGAGCTGCTCTACAACTTCGAAGACGATTTCAAGAAAATCTTCAAGGTGCGCGTCGAGTTCGACGAAGAAATGAAGTGGAGCGATGAAGTGATCGCTCACTATTGCGGACGCCTACGCAAGCTCTGCGATGACGAAAATCTTCTCCCCTTCAATCGCGAAGCGATCGCAGCGCTGATGGAGCACGGCGTGCGTCAGGCCGGTCGTCGCGGAAAGGTCACCGCGCGATTCTTTGACATTGCCGACGTCGCCCGCGAATCGAGTTACCTTGCAAAGCAGGATCATCAGACCATCGTCACCGCCGCGCACGTCCGCCACTCGCTGGAAGCAAAAATCGACCGTCACAACCTGATCGAAATGAAAATTCAGGAAATGATCGAGAAGGGGCTGATTCTGATCGACGTTTCCGGCGAGCGCATCGGGCAGGTGAACGGCTTGAGCGTCATGGAGCTTGGCGGCTACGCGTTCGGCAAGCCCGTGCGCATCACCGCTTCGGCGGCTCTCGGTAAAACGGGCATCATTAATATCGAACGCGAGTCGAACCTGAGCGGGCGCATCCACGACAAAGGTATGCACATCATTTCCGGCTATCTACGCCGCATGTTCGCGCAGGACAAGCCGCTCTCGCTCGCAGCCAGCGTTTGCTTCGAGCAGTCCTATTCGGGCGTGGACGGCGACAGCGCCAGCTCCACCGAAATTTACGCGTTGCTTTCTGCGCTCGCCGGTGCCCCGATTCGCCAGGACTTCGCTGTGACCGGCTCTGTCAATCAGCAGGGCGATATTCAGCCAATCGGCGGAGTGAACGAAAAAATCGAAGGCTACTACGACGTTTGCTGCGTAAAAGGGTTCACCGGCACTCAGGGCGTACTCATTCCGATTGAGAACGTGGACGACCTCATGCTCCGTGACGATATCGTTGATGCCGTCGCCAAAGGCAAATTCCACATCTTTCCCGTCGCCACCATCGACCAGGGAATCGAAATCCTCACGGGAGTGAAGGCTGGCTGCCGCGATGGCTCCGGCAAATTCGAACT
>DATFQU010000254.1:0-11774 GCA_035264005.1 Candidatus Acidiferrales bacterium | reverse complement strand
TGTTAGTTCTCCTGATTCCCTGAGGCGCCGGAAGGGAAGGGATCTTGCACAGTAGGAAAGTTGGGTTACTCGATTGTGAGTTTTGTTGCACACCCGTTACAGAGAAATCCGAGGCGATTCCGTGACTTTGTTAGGATAGGGCGATGCCGACACGTCCATGGATCATCGGGCACAGGGGCGCTCCGGCGCACGCTCCGGAGAACACGATGGCGTCGTTTCGACGTGCCGTGGAGTTGGGTGCGACGTTCATCGAAACGGATTTGCGGCTTTCGCACGACGCGAAATTTGTGGCCATGCACGATGCGACGCTGGACCGGACATCGAATGGGCGCGGGCTGGTTCGAGATTTTACTTTGGCGCAACTGCGCGAATTGGACGCGGGCTCGTGGCACGGGCCCGAATTCGCGGGCGAGAAAATTCCGACGCTGGAAGAAATTCTTAATTTTGCGCGTGAAGCGGACGTGGTTTTTTATTTGGAAATCAAACATGAATGGGGATGGGGCGTGCATCACGGAGTGGTGAGCGCGTTACGCGCGGCGAACGAGCCTGCACGAACGGTCGTAATCTCGTTTGAGCCGAGCATGCTCGGGCAGTTGCGGCGTTTGGATGCAGGCCTGCTGACGGGGATGCTGTTTGAAAACGCGCTGCCGGACGCGGTTGCGAAAGCGCAGGAGATTGGCGCGCGGCAAATCGCTCCACGGGCGGATTTGATTACGCAGGAATTGCTGAAAAAGTCGCGAGATGCAGGATTGCAGGTGGTGACGTGGACGGTGAATGAGCCGGCACAAATGGAGCAGCTGATTTCGCTCGGCGTGAATGGAATCATGACGGATTATCCGGACCGTTTGCGCGGCGTGGTGGAGCGCGTGTGCGGGAAGAAGTAGCGTTGACGAATTGGGGCCCTCCCGACCACATCGCGCGGGTGAAACGCGCGATAGGAAGAATTGGTTTTCAGATCTTTACGCCGGAGCTGAAGCCCGCCTGCGGCAGGCAGGCTCCGGCCTCCCCTAAACCGCATTGGTGCGGCGGCTTCCCGATTCTTTTTGCACGCGGCGGTGGAGCGCGTGTGCGGGAAGAAATAGACTGTGCGTCAATTCATTGCACACGGCGAGCGAATTTCTTCAGGGGCTAAAGCCCCTTTTATTGCGACAGGGGTTTGTCGGAGTTGAAGCTCCGGCCTCCTAAAGTGCACAGATGCGGCGGCTTCCCGGTTATGTTTGTACGCGGCGGTCGAGCGTTTATGCGGGCGAAATGGATTTCATTGTGAATGGGCAGCGCGCAGCAGAATTTCTTGGAGGTTGAACAAAACTGAACTGCAGATTCCTCGCCGGATGCTCGTCGCATCCTCGCTCGGAATGCCCGATAAAACCGATTAGCCCCTGCAAAAGCGACAGAAACACGGCCCGATGAAACCGACCCTTCGATAGGCTCAAGACAAGTCGGCCCCACAAAAGCAACAGCAGAAAAGCCGCAGAACTTCGCGAAAGACGCGAAGCTCTGCGCTACAACTCATGCGACGAGACTTTCTTCAGTGGCTAAAGCCCCTTCTCGTATGCGACGATTTTGCGGAGCTAAAGCTCCGGCGTCCTGAAGTGCAGTGAGCGGCGTTGTGATTATTTGGCGGGTGCCGCGGAGTGAGCGTGTTCGGCAAGAAGGCCACGGCGAGATTCTTCGCTGCGCTCAGAATGACAACGTAAGAACCAAAGCAGGTCCCTCACGCCATTCGCGAAAGGCGCGACTGGGTTCGGGATGGAAATGCAAATCGGATTGCTTCAGGGGCTAAAGCCCCTTTTACATTGCGGCAGAATTTGTCGGAGCTGAAGCTCCGACCCCCTAAAGTGCATCGGTAATTCGAATTATTTTTCGGGCGTCAGGAGACGGTAAAGCTGCGCGAATTGCGCGAGCGAAAGTTCTTCGGCTCGGGATTTCGGCATGAGTTTGCCGAAAGAAAGCGCGCCGGCGATTTCTTCGTCGCAAAAAATGCCCTTCAGGTTGTTCCGCAGAGTTTTTCTTTTCTGAGAAAAACAGTTCCGCAGGAATTTCAGGAATGCGGCGTCGTCGCGAATGCCGAGTTGCGCGCGTTCGCCAGGTAAATTCATCGCGACCAAAGCGGAATTCACTTTTGGCGGCGGGCGAAACGCGCCGGGCGGGATTCGCAGGACGATTTCAGGGCGCGTGAAATACTGGCAGAGCGCGGAGAGGTAGGCGTACTCGCGATGGCCGGGCGTGGCGGCGATGCGCGCGGCGACTTCCCATTGAATGACGATGTGGATGGAATCGATGTGCGCGGCGAAGCGGAACAGATGCGACAGAATTGGCGAAGTGATGTAGTAGGGAAGATTGCCGTAGACGCGGAAGCGTTCGCGAGTGAGCGAAGATAAATCGACGGCGAGGATGTCGGATTCGACGATTTCGACATTGGACCACCCGGCCGTCGCGGCAGAAGCGTCCGCTTTGGCGGGCAAGTTCGCAGCGCGTCGGCGAAGACTCCCGGCGAGAGCGGAGTCGGTTTCGATGGCGATGACGCGGCGAGAGTGCTGCGCGAGAAATTGTGTCATTTCGCCGTGTCCGGGGCCGATTTCGAGCCAGGTAGCGTTCGCGTCGGCAGGAAGCGTGCGCGCGATGCGTTCGCGCCACGCAGGACTGTGAAGGAAATGCTGGCCGAGCTTTTGGCGGGACATAAGGGAAGAAGTTTATCAAGTTTTACAGTGCCCCTGAGCCTTGACAGGTGATTTGTGCGGTCTAAACTCGTGACATGCCGCGACGGCTTCCGTTGCTAGTTTTCGCCTTAATGACGACCGCCGGGTTGTGTTGCGTGGCCTTTCAAGTCTGCCTGGCTCAATCCGTTGCTGGAACCGATGCAGTAAACGAGGGCGCGGTGGTCGCCAAGGCGCCTACCCTAAACTACCCTGCGATAGCAAACATGGCTCACATCACGGGCGACGTAGCTCTAATCGTAAGCGTTCGCAGTGATGGAAGCGTTGAGTCAGTGACTGTAAGAAGCGGGCCCCCACTATTGCAGCAGGCGGCGGTGGATAATGCCCGCGCGTCACAGTTCGATTGTCACGGGTGTGACCAACCTGTGACAAGGTATTCGCTCGTTTATACATTTGAGTTATCGGATACGGGAGTGTGCCCGGACGAACAATCTCCAGGAGGGAGGGGCCAGGGAAAATCTTATCCACAAGTGACTCGGTCGCCCGGGCACGTGAAGATCGTTGCCCAGCTTGTTCTGATCTGCGACCCAGCGGCAGTGGGTAGAAGAGTTCGCAGCGCAAAATGCTTGTGGTTGTGGAGATGCGGAGTTCGGTATTCCACGGCAGACGACGAATCCAAGAAGGCCACGCAATAGTCATGCGCTCGCCATCTGCGCCGTCGATCACCATTTTCTTAGTGGCTTGTATTTTCTCGGTCGGGTTCCTTCGTCTGTCCGCGCAAGCACAAAGCCAAGGTAATCCTCCCGACGCTCAGATAATCATAAAGAAAGTAGCTGCACCTGTTTTGTCTCCGATAGCACGGATCGGGAACGTGTATGGCGACGTAGAAGTCACTGTCGGTCTCAGGCCAGACGGGAGTGTTGAGTTGGCTGTCGTAAATGCCGGAGCGAGATTGCTACAGCAAACTGCATTGGAAAGTGCTCGAGCATCCGTCTTCGAATGTCGCGGATGCAGGATCGGGATCACTGAAAACTCGATCCTGTATAGATTTCTGCGTACGCCCGATACTCACTGCCTGGGCGACAAATCGGAGGAACAGATTATCCAGGGAGAAGGCGAGGTTACTGTCATCAACCCGCATGTTGCTATTTGCGATTACGCGAGTGAAGTCGCCAGAGTGCGTGTTCGTTCGTTGAAATGTCTATTCCTTTGGAAGTGTGGTTATCGCCGCTTTTAGATTTCATCTCACAAGAGAGAATCAAACCAGATTCGTCGCGTGTATAATTTGGATGAGGGCATGAAGAGTCGAAGATGAAGATACTATTTGTATCGCCGGAGGGGCTGCCGTTTTCGAAGACTGGGGGCCTCGCGGACGTGGTGGAGGCGCTGCCGCGTTCGCTGGTGGAGAGCGGGCATCAGGTGGCGGTGCTGCTGCCGCGATATCGCGGGAACCAGGCGACGCGCACGATTGTGTCGAGCATGACGGTGCCGCTGGGGTTGAGCACGCGGTTTCCATCGGTCAGCGAAGCGGGAACGTTTGAAGGCGTGCGCTACTATTTCGTGGACGATGCGGAGTATTTTCAGCGCGAGAAACTCTACGGCGACAAGAGCGGAGATTATGCGGACAATGCGCGGCGATTTGGCGAGTTGAGCCGCGCGGCGATTGAGTTTGCGAAGCAAGTGTGGATGCCGGACGTGCTGCATTGCCATGACTGGCAGGCGGCGCTGGTGCCGATCTACCTGCGGACGATTTATGCGCGCGACCGGGCGCTCGAACACCTTCCGGTAGTTTTCACGGTGCACAACTTGGGGTATCAGGGGCTTTTTGTGCGTCCGACGCTGGCTCTGGTTGGATTGCCGGAGGATTTGTTCCGCATGGATGCGCTGGAATACTACGGCAAAATCAATTTGCTAAAGGGCGGATTGCTTTTTGCGGATTACGTGACGACGGTCAGCCGGAAATACGCGAAGGAAATTCAGACGGCGGAATACGGATGCGGACTGGAAGGCGTGATTCAATCGCGCGGGAATCGCGTGACGGGAATTCTGAATGGCGTGGATTATTCGGCGTGGAATCCGGAGACAGATACGAATATTGTGGCGACGTATTCGGCGAAGCTGATGGACGGGAAGAAATTGTGCAAGAAGGATTTGCTGAGCGCATTTCAATTGCCGGCGGACAATATGTCGCGGCCAGTGATCGGGCTGGTGTCGCGATTCGTGGATCAGAAGGGGTTTGATTTGATCGCGGAAACGGCGCCGGAGTTGATGAAGGAGGATTTTGCGCTGGTGGCGCTGGGGAACGGCGACGCGAAGTACGAGAAACTGTTTCAGGATTTGGCGGCGAAGTATCCTTCGCGCGTGGGCGTGAAGATCGCGTACGACAACGTGGTGGCGCACAAAATCGAGGCGGGCGCGGACATGTTCTTGATGCCTTCGCGATACGAGCCGTGCGGGCTGAATCAGATTTACAGTTTGCGATATGGGACGGTTCCAGTGGTGCGGGCGACGGGCGGGCTGGACGATACGGTGGAAGCCTTTGATGTCAAAACAGTCAAGGGGACGGGATTCAAATTTGAGGCGTATGAAGGGGCGGCTCTGTTAAAGTGTGTCCGCGAAGCGCTGGCCGCGTTTGCGGAACAGCGGCAGTGGCGCACGCTGCAAACGAATGGAATGGCCAAGGATTTTTCGTGGAAAGCGTCGGCGGCCCAGTACGTGAAGCTGTACGAGACGGCGAAACAGTCGAGAATCCAAGCAGCGGCGGCGACATCTAATCTTTGACAATGTTTAGCGGACGAGGGTGGGGACGCGTATCCGCTTACAAATTGAGGGAAATATGGGACAGAACGTAGCGGAAGTCAGCGATGCGAATTTTCAAACGGAAGTGCTGGACGCCAGCAAGACGCAGCCGGTGATGGTGGACTTTTGGGCGACGTGGTGCGGGCCGTGCAGAGCGCTTTCGCCGACGGTGGACGCGATTGCGGCGGAGCGCGCGGGGAAATTGAAAGTGGTGAAGATGAACGTTGACGAGAACATGAACACTCCGGGGAAGTACAACGTTCGCGGGATTCCGACGCTGCTGATTTTCAAGAACGGGCAAGTGGCGGAGCAGATTGTGGGCGCGGTTCCGAAAGACAACATCGATAAGGCGGTCGCGCGGCAACTGAGCTGAGCGGCGGCCGTGGCGCTACGCGAGTGAGTGAAATGCGCAAAGAAGTAGAGGGCGATCTGGCAGTCGCGCGAATTTATTCCTACCGACATGAAGCGGAGCTTGCGCGTTCCGCGCTCGAAGCGCAGGGCATCGAAGCGATGGTCGAGGCAGACGACTGCGGCGGCCAACGGCCGCTGATGGGCGCGACCACTGGAGGAGTGAAACTGCTGGTCCGGCGAAGCGACGAGGGCAGAGCCAAGCATATCCTGCAGTGACGCGGTTTCCTGTGTAACCTACTCAAGTGCGACTCAATGGGTCAGTTTGAATTTTGACTCGTTGTGTCACGACCCACCACCACCAAGTGTTATCTTGCCTTCCTAGAGTGTCCAGCGTAGGATTATGAGTCTGCGCTGGCTGTAACTTCTCCGAAATTTTCCGTGGGTGGATTTGGAGAGGGCAGAGTGCGGCCCGGCGACGAAAAGACGAGACAAAACGGATGAAAGCGATCGCGATTGTTGGCGCGCAGTGGGGCGACGAAGGAAAAGGCAAGGTCGTCGACTATCTGGCGGGCTCGTTCGACTATAGCGCGCGCTACGGCGGCGGGCACAACGCGGGCCACACGGTCATCATTGGTGACCATAAATTCGTGCTGCAACTGATTCCGTGCGGGATTTTGCGGCCGGGGAAAAAGGCGGTGATTGGCGCGGGAGTGGTGGTGGATCCGGCAGCGCTGGTCGCGGAAGTGGACAATATCAAAAAGGGCGGCGTTGACGTAGACGGGCGGCTTTTTTTGAGCAATCGCGCGCACTTGATTTTTCCGTTTCACCGCGAACTGGAGAAATCAGCGGAGGCGGCGCGCGGGCCGCATCGCATTGGAACGACTTCGCGTGGAATCGGGCCGGCGTACGAAGACAAAATGGCGCGGTGCGGATTGCGCGTTTGCGATTTGATGGACATGGAGCGGTTCGCGCGCAAGCTGGAGCACGCGATTGAAGAGAAGGACGCATTCAGCCACGCGTGCTACGGGCAAGGGCTGGATACGGCATCGATTTTGGAGGCGTATCGCGAGCTCGGTGCGCGGATTCGCGGATTTGTAGTGGACACGTCGGCGCTGGTGAATCGCGCGCTGGCGGAGGGCAAGTCGATTTTGTTCGAAGGCGCGCAGGGAACGATGCTGGATATTGATCATGGGACGTATCCGTACGTGACGTCGTCGAGCGCGACGGCGGGCGGCGCATGCACGGGGCTGGGAGTGGCGCCGACAAAAGTGACAGGCGTGATTGGCGTGACGAAGGCGTACACGACGCGCGTGGGCGGCGGACCTTTTCCTACGGAGATGCCGGATCTGGACGCGCAGGCGGTGCGCGATCGCGGAAAAGAATATGGAGCGGTGACGGGGCGTCCGCGGCGATGCGGCTGGCTGGATTTGGTGATGCTGCGATATGCGGTGCAGGTGAACGGGATCGATTCGCTGGTGGTGACGAAGCTGGACGTGTTTGACACGCAGAAGGAGATTCAAGTTTGCGTGGGATACAAATACAAAGGATCGAAGCTGGACGAAATGCCGGCGGAAGTGGAAGTGCTCGCGGAAGTGACGCCGGAGTATAAGACGTTGCCGGGATGGCAGGCGCGGACGGACCATATCCGTGCGGCGAACGAGCTGCCGAAAGCCGCAACGGATTACTTGAAATTTATTTCAGATTCGCTGGGCACGGAAATTGGAATGATTTCTACGGGGCCCGAGCGCGATGCGACGATTATTCCTCCTGGAACAAAACTCGCTTCCTGGCTGTGAGCGTTCATGCTGTCCTACCAAGACGCCCGAAAGAAAGTGATCGAAGTTTGCCGCGGCCTGCGGCGGACTCCTCCTACCGAGAAAATTGAACTGAAGGATGCGCTGTTACGCGTGCTGGCACAAGGGATTCGCGCGGACCGAGATTATCCGCCGTTTGACCGCGCGGCACGGGACGGTTTTGCGGTGCGCGCGGCGGATTGCACGAAGGCTGGCGCGACGTTGCGCGTGATCGGAGAAGTTGCCGCGGGCGCGGGGTTTCGCGGGCGAGTTGGAGCGGGCGAGTGCGTGCAGATCATGACCGGCGCGCCGGTGCCCGAAGGCGCGGACGCTGTGGTGATGGTGGAGCACACCCACGCGGGCGAAGACGCGAGTTCCGTTGTGGTCGAGCGCGTTGCTGAAGCGGGCATGAACTTTGCGCCGCGCGGGTCGGAGGCGCGCAACGGCGACGTTTTGATCGCGCCGCCGGTGCGAATCGGCGATGCGGAAGTGGCGGTCGCTGCGCAGGCGGGATACACACGTGTGAGCGTTTATCGCAAGCCGCGTGTGGCAATTCTGTCCACCGGGAGCGAAATCGTAGACGCAAGCGCGCAGCCAGGCGAGTTTGAAATTCGCAACGGTAATGCTGCGTCGCTGGGCGCGCAGGTGAGATTTGCGGGAGGTGAGGCCGTCCCGCTGGGGAATGCTACGGACAACAAAGATGAGTTGCGCAAGAGGATTGAAGTGGGCTTGCGCGAGGATATTCTGGTGATCAGCGGCGGCGTGTCAGCAGGGAAGTACGATTTGGTTGAGCCCGTGCTGCGGGAATTGGGCGCGGAGTTCTTTTTTGACGCGGTGGAAATTCGTCCGGGGCGGCCCGCAGTATTTGCAATTTGCCAGGGCAAGCCCGTGTTTGGATTGCCTGGGAATCCGGTGTCGACGATGGTCACCTTCGAGCTGTTTGTGGCGCCGGCGCTGGATATATTGGGCGGAGCGGACGCGCGCGCATTGCCATTGCTGAAAGCGAAGCTCGCGAACGCCGTGGAGCAGCATGCGCCGCTCACGTATTTTTTGCCGGCGCGTCTGGATTGGCCGGCAGGCGAGGCGACTGTTGCGACGTTGCAGTGGCAGGGTTCAGGAGACATCGCAACGGTGGCGCGAGGGAACTGCTTTCTGGTCGTGCCGCGGGAGAAGCTGAAACTTGCCGCGGGGGAATGGGTAGACGTTTTGCCGCGGGGCGGGATATTGTAGGGCGTTGAAACGGCAAACGAAAAATTCGCTTACGCATTACGACTCGCGCGGCCGAGTGCGCATGGTGGACGTTACCGCGAAAGCGCCGACGGAACGAAAAGCGACGGCGCGGGGCTTTGTGCGCATTGGCGCGGAAGCGCTGGGCAAAGTCCGGAAACTGAAAACGCCGAAGGGCAATCCATTCGAGGTTGCGCGAATTGCGGGGATCGCGGCGGCGAAACGCACATCGGAACTGATTCCTCTTTGTCACCCGCTGCTTTTGACGCACATAGATGTTGCGACCGAGCTATGCGAAAATGGGGTTGAGATCACCTCGCAGGTGACCGCGACGGGGCCCACCGGCGTGGAAATGGAAGCGCTGACGGCGACAGCCGTGGCGGCGCTGACGCTCTACGACATGTGCAAGGCACTGGATCGCAGCATGGAGATTTCGCAGATTTATCTTATGGAAAAAGCAGGAGGGCGGAGCGGCCATTACGTCCGGCCGGAATCCGCGCGCGCGCGGCGATGAAAGTCAAAGTTCTGGTCGTGGACGATAATTCGCTCGTGCTCGATCTGATCGCCAAGGGGCTTGAGCCGCACTGCGAGATTCGCACGGCGGCTGACGGCGCGGATGCGCTGCTGAAAATCGTGGACGACACGCCGGACCTGGTGCTCTGCGATTACCGCATGCCCGGCCTGGATGGACGGCAACTCTACGAAAAATTGCGCAGCCGGTTTGCGTCGCGTCCGATTCCATTCATCTTTTTGTCGAGCCGCAGCGACATGGATGAGAAATTGCGTCCGATGGTCGACGGCGTAGAGGAATTCATCGTAAAGCCGTTTTTTGTGCATGAGTTGGTGCGCCGCGCGAAGAAAGTGATCGACAGGCTGCAACTGGAAAAGCTGCAAAAGACTTCGGCGCGGCCCGGTGTGATCCAGGGACGGCTGGAAGAGATGAGCATGCTGGACCTGATGCAATCGATTGAAATGGGCCAGAAAACTTGCAAGCTGACGGTGCGGAACGGCGGCAAGACATGCGACATTTATTTCGCTGGCGGGCAATGCCAGGACGCGCAAATGGGCAAAGAAAAAGGCGAGCCGGCGGTCTACGAAGCGGTGCGATGGGCGGCAGGCGAGTTCGAGATTGATTTCAATTCGGCGCCTTCGCGGACTACGATCGAGCGCTCTACAACTGGCGTACTGATGGAAGCGATGCGGCTGATGGACGAGAGCCAGCAAGAGCTTGCCGAAGGCCAGCCGGGCGCGGCGAAAAAATAGGCGGGCGCGACCTCAGAATGCGGGTTTCCATCGTCACAGTCAGCGACTCAGTTTCCGCAGGAAAGCACGAAGATCTTTCCGGCAAGGCGCTTGCGGAGCGTTGCGTAGAGATGGGCTGGGAAGTGATTTCAAGGTCCGTTGTGCCCGACGAAGAGGAATTGATTCGAGCGCAACTGTTCGCGGTGGCGGATTCGGGCAAGATTGACGCTGCGTTCACTACAGGCGGTACGGGGGTTGGTCCGCGCGACGTGACGCCGGAAGCGACCGCAGCTGTGGTCACGCGGCAGATTCCGGGACTGGCCGAATTGATGAGGCAGACAGGCTCGCAGAAGACGAAGAATGCGGCGCTGTCGCGTTCGATTGCCGGCGTGCGAGGCGAGTGCTTGATCATCAATTTGCCGGGCAGTCCGCGCGGCGCGGTGGAATCGTTCGATGCAATCGCGCCACTGCTGCCGCATGCGGTGGCCGTGCTGCATGGTGCGCGGCACGATTGAGCGCACGCGAGAATCACAGCTGCTATGGATTCGAACTCACCGCGTAAAAATAATATTGGCGGCGCGGCGAAGCAGTTTGCCATCGCGATGCAGATTCCGTTAGCGCTTGTGGTACCGGTTTTTGTGGGCGGCGGAATCGGATACTTGCTGGACCACTGGCTGCACACCAAATTCATTTTCACTCTAGTCCTGGGACTGGCGGGATTTGGCCTTGGGTTACGCGAAGTGCTGCAACTGGCAAACGCGGCGGACAAGACGAATGACAAGTGACGCAGAGTCGAACGCGATCGAACGCCGGCTGGAGCGCCTGATTGTCGCGCTGGGCGTGGGAATGACTCTTGGCGCGGAGATCGGCTGGGGGCATCGTGCTGCGGCGGGCGCAGCGATTGGGACGATTCTCTGCTGGCTGAACTTCCGGTGGTTGCGGCAGGGTGCAGCGGCGCTGATGCGGCTGGGATTGGCGCAGGCAGGCGCGGAAAAAGTTCACGTGCCGCGCAGCACACATGCGAAATTCCTCGGACGGCTCGTGTTGCTGCTAGTTGTGGCGTATGTTATTCTCGTTTGGTTACGGTTGCCTGCGATTGCGTTTCTGTGCGGCGCCGTCGCGGTGGTTCCGGCCATTGTGGTTGAAATGTTCTACGAACTGGCGCATGGGCATCACCGGTGGAAGGCGCTGTAATCCGTAGTTTTCGTTCGTTAGACCGAATCCAGATTATTCCTGTTGCGGGAGATTCATGGGCGAAGAGCCAGTCTTAACTGTTACGAAGCTCGTTAATTGGCTGTTCGCGAAGCCGGCGCTGACGCTTTTTGCGATGCTGCATATTCATCCCGCGAGCGCGGAATATCCCATTCCCAACTTTTTTGCGATGGAGCTGGTTGTCTTCGCGTTCGCGATCGTGTTTTTTCTGTGGCTGCGCGCGAGGATGTCCGTCGAGAGCCCGGGCGGGACACAGCAGTGCATGGAATTTTTCCTGACGAATCCGATGGGCGTGGGCGTGAAGGATCTTCTTGACGACATTGTGGGGCATGGTGCGGAGCGCCATCTTGCATTATTGGGCTCGATTGGAATGTTTATCTTGATCTGCAATCTCGCGGCATTGGTACCCGGATTTATGTCGCCGACGGCGGAAAAAACTGTTCCACTCGGTTGCGCAGTAGTGGTGTTCTTGTATTACAACTACGTCGGGATA
>DATFQU010000253.1:0-4193 GCA_035264005.1 Candidatus Acidiferrales bacterium | reverse complement strand
ACAAAAGAGAAAAACAATAGCGCGTCGTAGGCCGGTTCGATTTTGGCCAGCCGGGCTATCAACCGCCGAAAAATTCGAACTGAGACACTACCGGAATTGCAGCTCGCTTCACTTTTCACTACACTTTTCATTACACTCTCCTGCCAATGATTGGCCAAACCATTTCGCACTATCGGATTCTGGAACAGCTGGGTACCGGCGGGATGGGCGTCGTATATAAGGCGCACGACAGCAGGCTGGACCGTCCGCTGGCACTGAAACTTCTCACGGAAAAATTGGCGCAGCAGCCGCTGGCGCTCGAGCGGTTCCGGCGCGAGGCGCGGGCCGCGTCGGCGTTGAACCATCCGGGGATTTGCACGATTTATGACATTGGCGAGGAAGACGGCCGCGCCTTCATTGCGATGGAATTTATCGATGGCGAGACGCTGCGCGCGCATATTCATGGCAAGGCGCTTCCCGTCGAGGAGATTCTGACGCTCGGGATTCAAATTGCAGAGGCCGTTGAGGCCGCGCACGCGGAAGGAATTATTCATCGCGACATCAAGCCCGCGAATATTTTTGTGACGAAGCGCGGACAAGCGAAGGTGCTCGATTTTGGGTTGGCGAAGCTCGTCCCGAAAGGAATAGCGAACTCGGACGAGGAGTCCGGCAGTCAATCGTCGGAACCAACGTCGATTGTGGGAATCATCAGCGGCACGCCGTCGTACATGTCGCCGGAGCAGATCCGCGGAGACGAGTTGGACGCGCGTACGGATATTTTCTCGCTGGGCGTCGTGCTGTATGAAATGGCGACGGGGCGGCAAGCGTTCGATGGCGGCACCGGCGGTATGATTATCGAGGCCGTCTTGACGCGGACGCCGATTGCGCCGCGGAGTATCAATCCGAATATTCCTCTGAAGCTAGAAGCAATTATTGATAAGGCGCTGCACAAGCAGCGGGACGCGCGTTACCAAAACGCGGCGGGGATGCTGGCTGACCTGCGGCGATTGAAGCGAGACATCGAATTGGGCGGAGGAAGCGACGAATTCGGAAACGCATCGACCGCTGCATTCACGGTGAAGCTGCCCACTGCGACTTCGACCGGCAAGCAAAAATCAGGCGGCCCGCGAACGGAGCGCGTCTCGAAGACGATTGGATCGATTGCGGTACTGCCGTTCGTGAATGCAAATCGCGACCCCGAGCATGAATATTTGAGCGATGGGATAACCGGCAGCTTGATCAACAATCTGGCGTCGGTGCCGAAACTGCGCGTGATGGCGCAGAGCACGGTGTTTCGCTACAGGGGGCGGGAGATTGATCCGCAAGCTGTCGGGCGGGAGCTGAATGTCCGCGCTGTGCTGACGGGAAGAATGATGCAAAGCGGCGGCTCGTTGCGGATTGGGGCCGAGTTAGTGGACGTGGCGACGGGGTCTCGATTGTGGGGAGCGCAATTCGATCGCAAGTCGGGAGATATTTTCGCGATCCAGGATGAAATCTCGAACGAAATTTCTGAAAAGTTGCGGCTGCAACTCACAGGGACTGACAAAAAACGGCTCACGCGGCGGCACACGGAGGATCCAGAGGCGTATCAGCTCTACCTGAAAGGGCGCCATCATTGGAACCGATGGACGGAAGAAGGGTTCTACAAGGCGATCGAATACTTCGAGCAAGCGATCGAGAAGGATCCCAGCTACGCGCTGGCTTACATCGGCGTGGCTGAATCCTACGTGCTACTGGGATGGAATAGTTATCTGCCGCCGAAGGATGTGTTTCCAAAGGGAAAGGCGGCCGCGCTGTCAGCTCTGAAGATTGATGAGGAGCTAGGCGAAGCGCATTCGCCGCTGGCGGCAGTGCTGTGGCTTTACGACTGGAAATGGCGAGAGGCGGAGAAAGAGTTCAAGCGAAGCCTGGAACTGAGTCCGGCGTATCCCACAGGAAATCACTGGAACGCCGAATATGTGTTGACCATGGGTCGCAATGAAGAAGCGATTGCGAAAATGAGGGAGAGTCAGAATCTGGATCCGCTCTCACTGATCATCAACTCGGCGATCGGGTGGGCGCTTTACAATGGACGCCGACATGACGAGGCTATCGCTCAACTTCTGAAGACTGTCGAACTCGACCCCAACTATCCTGTCACACATTGGGTTCTCGGCCTCGTGTACAGAAAAATGGGCCGCTATGATTTGGCCATCGCCGAGGGCGAGAAGAGCGTCAGGTTGTCGGGAGGGAGTCCCTTGCTGCGTGCGGCGCTGGCGCAAAGTTACGGAGTGGCGAAGAGGGCGAGCGAAGCAAAACAGATCCTCGATGAGCTGACGGAATTAGCGAAGCGGAAATACGTCGCGCCTCATTTCTTCGCGGGAATTCATATCGGGCTGGGAGAAAACGACCGGGCGATTGAATATCTGGAGAAGTCCTACGAAGAGCATTCCCACTGGCTGATTTACCTTCACTTAGATCCGAGCATGGACGAGCTGCGAATCGACGCTCGATTCCAGGATCTCTTGAGGCGAGTCGGGCTGCCGCAATCGAATGGGTGATGCATGGGTCACGAAGGAAAGTTGCGCTGGCAACTTTCCGAGAGTGCGGTATGCTCGGAACACGCGACATCTGGTCGCCATCGGCAGCCGTGCCGAGAAGGAGGTGATCCAGTGAGGTACAGGTTAAGTTGACGCAGTAGAAGAGGCGCTCGTGAGTTTGCCGGGCGCCTCTCTCCTTTTGTGCGGGAGCGCGTTGGGCCCAAGCAAGACAAGGCATGGCATGGCGGGATAAACCCGCCGCTACAAATGCCAAACCAAAAGCAGATTCCTCGTCCCGCAGAACCAATCGGGACAGGTCGGATGCCCGCCGCATTCTTCCCTCGGAATGACAACTCTCAGCGGCAGCGGCCCGATAAGTCCGATCGAGTCCCGCAGGTTCCACTGCAAGGCGACGACCGCAGAAAGGCGCGAAGCTCTGCGCTACACAAATACGTAAACTGCAAAAGCAGATTCCTCACACGGCCAGAGGGCGGCCGGTTCCCCTTCGACTACGCTCAGGGCAGGCGGAATTGCAGTGAGGACGGCGGACTAGCTTGCGCGAATGAAACGCGCAACAGGAAGAACTGCTCGAAGCCGTTGTTAGGCCGGAGCTGAAGCTCCGACCCCTAAAAAACACCACGCGCTACGGGAAGTAGCGCGACTTCACACGATTGAGTTCAGTGCAACTGCAAAAGCGGGACCCTCACGCCGTCCCGACTCAGAGCGTCGGGACGGGTTCGGGATGACAAAGATGACAAATCAGATCAGGATGCCAGCGAGAAGCGCGCTGGGTTAGCGATGCGGGCGTTCGTGAGGATTGCGGTCGCCCTTGTCGGGATGATTGTTCCTTTCGTTGTTATTGTGAGCCGGCCGGTTTTGTTGCTGTTGCTGCCGGTTGTCGTTGCGATTCTCACGCTGTTGATTGCGCTGCTCGTTGCGTTGGGCATCGCGATTTTCGCGCTGCTCGTTGCGTTGGGCATCGCGATTTTCGCGCTGTTCGTTGCGCTGGGCATCGCGATTCTCGCGTTGTTCGTCACGTTGCGCGGCGCGATCATCGCGGCGGTCAGCGCGATCGTCACGGTTGTCGCGATCACGAAAAGCCGAGTCGCGATGATCCATTTGCTCGTGCGTGGCTTCGATGTGGCGATCGTGTTCGGCTCGCATTTCGTCGCGATCCGGGAAGGCGCGAACGCCGCCCTCGCCGTTGAAGGCCACGTGGTTCTCGTTCACGATCACGGTACGGTTGTAGGTGTTGTGGATGTTGACGACGTTGATGTTGGTAACCGAACGGTTGTAGAAGAACGCGCCGTGGCGCCATTCGCCGCCGGCAAAGCCGACGCCGCCGTAGCCGAAGCCGTAGTTAATTCCGCCGTAGAATCCGACGTGTGGGCCCCAGTAGCCGGCGTGCCAAACGTAAACGCCTTCAGCGAAGCCCCAGTAGCCGGGAGTCCAGAGGAAGCCTGGCTCAGGAGCAAGAACCCACGCTCCGGGAACCCAGTAATAACCGTCGTCGCCGTATGCCCAGTAGCCGGGCGTCCAAAGATAGCCCGGGCCGGGGCAAATGGGTTGAGCATAAACGCGCAGCGGTGGCGGGCCGATGTGGACTGAAATTCCGACGGCGACCTGCGCCTGAGATGGGGCAGGAGCCGCAAGCATTACGAACGCCAACAGCAGGCATTGCAACAGAATGAGTTT
>DATFQU010000252.1:0-11062 GCA_035264005.1 Candidatus Acidiferrales bacterium | reverse complement strand
CAAAATCAGCTCCCTCAGCAGAAAATAACCCCCTCCCACAGAATTTCTAATCGCCAGACCCCTCCAGAATTAGAAATGAGGCTAACTTACACAAAACAAAGGATCGGACCCATTTCTAATCGCCAGTCAAAACGCATTTTTGCAATTACCGAGCATCCGCCTTTGACTCCCAAATTCACCTTTCGGAGATCTCCATGACCAGCCCTGCCAATAGCCTTTCCCAGGCCTCGCGCGCCGACGAAGTCGTCCGCAAGCACAAAGAATTCCTCTGGCCCTCCGTCACGAATTACTATCGGCACCCTCTCGTCGCCGACCACGCCTCTATGCAATACCTCTGGGACATCGAAGGCCGCAAGTATCTCGACTTTTTCGGCGGCATCGTCACCGTCGGCGTCGGCCACTGCAATCCTAAAGTCACTTCGAAAGTCATCGCGCAGACGGAAAAACTTCAGCACACCTCCACGCTTTTTCCCAACGAAGCCATCGTCAATCTCGCCGAAAAACTCGCGCAAATCACGCCCGGCAAATTGCAAAAATCCTTTTTCACCAATTCCGGCACCGAAGCCAACGAAGCCGCGATTCTTCTCGCGCGCATGGTCGGCGACAGCTTTGACGTTGTCGCTCTGCGCCACGCCTATTCCGGCGGCTCAACTCTCGCCAAGGGCGTCACCGCGCAAGCTGCGTGGCGCAAAGCCGGAGTCATCAGCGTCGGCGTCGCTCATGCCGTCAACGCCTACTGCTACCGTTGCCCTCTGCATCTCACCTATCCCGACTGCGGCGTCGCCTGCGCCAACGACGTCGAAAATGTAATTCACACCGCCACCAGCGGACGCATCGCCGCCTTCATCGCCGAACCCATCCAGGGCGTCGGCGGCTTCATCACTCCTCCGCCCGAATATTTCAAAATCGTCTACCGCATCGTGAAAAACTACGGCGGACTTTTCATTTCCGACGAAGTGCAAACCGGCTTTGGCCGCACCGGCAAAAAATGGTTTGGCATCGAACAGTGGGAAGTCACCCCGGACATCATCACCTGCGCGAAAAGCATGGGCAACGGCGTCCCCATCGGCGCCACCATCACCACCGCTGAACTTGCCGACAAATTCCAGGGTCTGAATATCTCCACTTTCGGCGGAAATCCGGTCACTTCTGTCGCCGCTCGCGCCGTCATCGAAGTCATCGAAGAAGAAAATCTCCGCGAAAACACTCATGTCGTCGGCGGCTATTTCCGCCAGCGCCTCGAAGGGCTGAAAGAGAAGCACGCGCTCATCGGCGACGTTCGCGGCATGGGCATGATGCAAGGCTTGGAACTCGTCAAAGACCGCAATACCAAAGAGCCTGCGCCCGAAGCCACCAGCCAGCTTCTCGAACGCGCCCGCGACAACGGCCTGCTCATCGGCAAAGGCGGCCTCTACGGCAACGTTATTCGCATGGCCCCGCCCATGAACATCTCCAAATCCGACGTGGATGAAGCCACCCGTCTCCTCGACAAATCCCTGAGCGAGGTCCGCCCGTGAGTGCCGTGTCAGGTTCAGCCTCTCGCTTTCACCGGCTAACCACTTGGCTCTACGCAACTGTCCTCGGAGTACAAGAAGAGTGGTACGTCTGCCTTTATGGTGGGGCCGTAGTTTTTATGTTGGGACTTGACGGCTTGATTGGCATCGTCGGAAAACCTGCCGGCGACGCCTTTTCACTTACTATCACCGCAATACTTTCATTCTATGGAGAGTATGGGGTGGTGCTAGGAGTGTGCAAGCTCGTGAGGCAAACAAGCGGCTTCACCAGGGTCGTACCGACAGACGAATCAACTCGGAAAACTTTAGCGACGGGCGCAATCTTGGTAATTATGGCAATTGTTGGGTCGCTGAGAGTCGCGGAAAAATCGCCTGGAGGCGCATTCGTGGGGTTCCACGAGGCGGTCTTCGTGCTTTTCGCCCTAGTTTTTGCGAGCCTCGGGGCCTATCTCATTGGAGTTGGCCTCTACCGGCTAGCGAGGTCGGCATTGGATCGGGCACGAAAGAACGGATAGAGTCTCTATATGGCGACGGCGGTGACAACAACGGCGGCGTGCCGGAATTTCATCGGCGGAAAATGGGTCGAATCTTCCGCGACTCAATTCGCCGAGCGCCGCAATCCTGCAAACACTGAAGAAGTCGTCGCGCGCATCCCGCTCTCATCACGCGGAGAAATGCGCGAAGCCATCGCCGCTGCGAAAGCCGCATTTCCCTCTTGGCGCGAAACGCCCGCTCCCGAGCGCGGCAAAATCCTTTTCCGCGCCGTGCGCATCATGGAAAACGAAAAAGAAGCGCTGGCGCGATTGCTCACTCGCGAAGAAGGCAAAGCCTTCTCCGACTCCCTCGGCGAAGTCCAGCGCGGCATCAACATCCTGGAATTCATGGCCGGCGAAGCCCGCCGTCTGAATGGCGAAAATTATCCCAGCGAGCTGCGCAAGAATTTTTCGTACACGCTGAAAGTTCCTCTCGGCGTCGTCGGCGCTATCACGCCCTGGAATTTTCCGTTTTGCATTCCGGTATGGAAAATCGCTCCCGCTCTCGTCACCGGGAATACCTGCGTTTTGAAGCCCGCGGAGCTGACGCCTCTCTGCGCGATTCGTATCGCTGAGATTTTCGCTGAAGCCGGCCTTCCTGCCGGCGTCCTCAATGTCGTTTTCGGTGCAGGCGAAGAAGTCGGCGATGAACTCGTCCAGCATCCCGACGTGCGCGCGATCTCCTTCACCGGCTCGACCGAAATCGGCTGCCAGATTTACGCCTCCGGCGCTCGCCGCCTGCAAAAAGTGCAGTGCGAAATGGGCGGCAAGAATCCTGTCGTCATCCTCGCCGACGCCGACCTCGCGCTCGCCGTCCAGTCCGTGCTATTCGGTGCGTTTGCTTCCACGGGTCAGCGCTGCACCGCCACTAGCCGCGTCATCATCGAGGAAAGCGTCGCCGATCAATTCATGTCAATGCTTGTGGAGCGTGCGAAAACCTTCAAAGTCGGCAACGGCCTCGATCCCGGCGTCGAAACGGGCCCCTCCGTCGACGAAAACCAAATGAACTCCGTCCTCAAATACATCGAGATTGGAAAAAGTGAAGGCAAACTCATCTGCGGCGGCCATCGCCTCACCGGAGGCGCTTACGACAAAGGCTTTTTCATCGCGCCCACAATTTTCGATCACGTGCCCGCCGCGAGCTGTATCGCTCAAGAGGAAATCTTCGGCCCTGTACTCTGCGTTATTCGCGTGAGTAATTTCGACGAAGCGCTCGCGGCCGCCAATTCCTCCCGCTACGGCCTCGCCAGCTCGATTTATACGAATGACGCTTCGCGCATTTTCGAATTCATCGACCGAATCGAAACCGGCATCACCCACGTCAATTCGCCGACCGTCGGCGGAGAAGCGCATGTGCCATTCGGCGGCATCAAAGATACTGGTATTGGCCCGCGCGAAGTAGGCCACGGCGCTTTGGATTTTTACACGGAGTTAAAAACGGTCTATATCGACTATACTGGGCGCAAGCGCGAATCGAGCAGCTACTAATGTCAAACGCGAAACAACTGATCCCGCTCGCACTCTCCGCAATTTTCATTCTGGCGTCTCTCGCGACACCACGGCCCGCCAGCGCCGCAGGCAAAGACATCATCTGGAAACCCATCGAGCGCGCCATCCTCGAAGTCACCGGTAGGAAACCGCCGAAAAATTGGAGCGTCCTGCAGGACGAGAAGAAAAAAACGCGCGTGCTCGTGCAGCTCGACAACCAGTATTTAGTTCTAGACGCGAAGACCAAACAGGTGTACGAAATGCCAGCTTCGCAGCTTCAGCCTCACGGTAAGAATTTTCAGAGCGCGGATCCTTCGTCTAGCGAACACGCTCTGCCCAGCACCGACTGGGACATGCGCGACCTCGGCCCCGCCGAGCGCATCGAAGTTCGCCTGCTCACGGATAATGTGACGCTCAACGTCCAGCTTCCGCATCCGCGCGACCTTCGCGTCCCGCTCCACTAGAGAAATTCAGAAGGCAGATGAAAACAAAAAGGCCCGCGCTCAGTTCGCAATGTTTTCCGAAACAGGCCCGGGCGAATCCGCGCCCGCCTGCGCCGGCCCTTTCAGTTCCGCCAGAACAATTCCAATGAAAACCAGAATCGCGCCCGCGAGAACTCGCGCGCTCAAGTGCTCGTGCATCACAATGAGCGAAGTTAGCGCCGCGAATACCGGTTCCAGGCTGAACAGAATCGCGGTGTGCGTCGGCGACGTGTACTGCTGCGCCCACACTTGCAGCGAGAAGCACAGCGCCGTCGCTCCCACCGCCGTGATGAGAATCGCGCCGATCAGGCTCGGCGACCATCGCACAAACGGCGGCTCCCAGCGCGTCACGGCCAGCACAGGCAGGCACACCGTGGTGAGAACTGCCGTCGTCGCCACCTGCAAAAAACTTAGCGCCGCAACCGAGTGCTTCGGGCTGTATCGCGCAACCAAAATAATGTGGAACGCAAACATCACCGCGCAGCCAAGCGCGAGCACGTCGCCCGCGTTCAGTGCAGAAAAACCTGATCGCGGCACTGTCAAAAAATATAAACCGAAAAGCGCCGCTGCTGCGCCGCCCCACGCCCACCGGCTGATTCTACGCCGCCAACAAATCGCGAGCAGCACAGGAACCATCACTACGCCGCCTCCCGTGATGAATGCGGCCTTCGACGGCGTGGTGTATTCGAGCCCGAGCGTCTGAAACGCGTAGCCGCTGAACATAAAAAAACCGATCGCCGCGCCCGCGGCAAGCGTGGCCCAATTCAATTTGCGCAACGCGCGGGCATAAACAATTCCCATCACAATTGCTGCGAGAGTGAAACGAATCGCATTGAAGGAAAAAACCGAGGCGAACGCGAGCGCGTCTTTCACCACAACAAACGTCGCACCCCAAATCAGCGCGCACAGCGCGAGCGCTAAATCAGCTTGCAAGCGGCGCGTCATTTCTGTCTAAGAGCGTTCAATCTATTGGCGCGGCGCTCAGTGCCGCTCGTAAACCACGCGGCCACCAGTGATGGTCATCTGTGTGGAAGTGCGCAGAAGTTCTGCGGGCGGAATGCGCGTGATGTCTGTTGGATAAACGACAATGTCGGCGAACATGCCCGGCTTGAGCTGGCCCTTTCGACCTTCTTCAAATGCCGCGTATGCAGAACCAGCCGTGTAATCATAAATGCAAACGTCCAACGGCAATTTTTCTTGGGGCTCCCAGCCGCCGGAAGGTCCGCCTTCGGGCAGTTCGCGCGTAACGCACTCGTAGATTCCGCGCAGCGGATCGATCGGCTCCACCGGATAATCCGTGCCGAACGCAAGGCGCACGCCGTCTTTTCGCATTGTGTTCCACGCATACGCGCCTTTGGCGCGCTCAGGACCGATGCGCTCCATCGCCCAACGTTGATCGTCGAGCAAATGCGACGGCTGCATGGACGCGATCACGTGCAGCTTTGCAAATCGCGCGAAATCATCCGGCGCAACGATCTGCGCGTGCTCCACGCGATCGCGCCGGTCGCGCGGACCGTTTGCCGCTTCGACTGCCGCAAATGCGTCGAGCGCCATGCGATTTGCACGGTCGCCGATAGCGTGAAAATTCAACTGGAAGCCGGCTTTGTCTCTCTCAATCGACATGCGATTCAATTCCGCGGCTTGCATTCGCGGAATTCCTGACGTTGATGGATCATCCGAATACGGCGCGAGCATCGCCGCCGTGCGCGAACCGAGCGAACCATCCATGAACGCCTTCAGCGTGCCGGTTTTCAGCCACGGATCCGTCGCGCCGCCTTCGCGGCGTTCTTCTTCGAGTTTCGCCAGTGGCTCGGTGAACGTCAGCCATTCGGTGATTCGCAGCGGCAGCTTGCCTTCGTTTTTCACTTCGCGATAAATCAGAAAATCATTCCACGTCGAATAGTCCTGAATCGACGTGACGCCGTGCGAGACGGCATCTTGGAGCGCCAGCTCAATCGCGCGCGTACGCATTTCGTGGCTCGGCTGCGGCACATGGCGGTAAACCAAACTCATCGCACCCGCTTCTTCCAGCATTCCGTTCGGCTCGCCGGTTTTTTCGTCGCGAACGATATGGCTTCCCTGTGCATCCTTCGTATCCTTCGTGACGCCTGCGACTTTCAACGCCAGCGAATTCGCCACCGCGACGTGCCCGTCGACGCGCTCGAAAATCATCGGATGATCTTTCGACACGCCGTCGAGGTCCCATCGCGTAGGAAAACGCTTCTCCGGCCAGAGCGTGTGGTCCCAGCCGCTGCCGGTGATCCATTCGCCGGGCTTGTAGTTCTTGAGCGCGCCGCGAATTCGCTGCTGAAATTCCGCGAGCGACTTCGTGCCTTCGAGATTTACAGTGAGCTTGGCCATGCCTCCGCTGGCCAAATGAACGTGCGCGTCATTGAATCCAGGCATTGCGAACCGGCCGTGCAGGTCAATCACCCGCGTGTGCGGCCCGACCCAAGCGTGAATTTCTTCGCTCGAGCCTACGGCGAAGATTTTTTCTCCGCGAATCGCAAGCGCTTGCGCCCGAGGCCGCGCGGAGTCCACGGTGTAAACATCACCGTTGGTCAGCACAAGATCAGCAGGTGTGTGCGTTTGCGGAGGACTTGCGGACAAGCTGTTTCGGGAGAGTCCGCGATTCGCTGGCGCGGCGCTGAGTAGAATGCAGCTCGCGAGCGCAGCGGTCACGCAGGCTATGATGAAAACAATTTTTCTCAGGATTGAACTCCCGCGACAGCGAGAATTGTAAGCAGCGCGCGCTTCAAACCCAATTCCCTTCCCGCGGGATCATACCATTCGTTAAGAGAATGCGCGCCGCCGCCCGCGCCACCGCCTCCGATGGCAATTGCCGGAATGCCCTGCGACAGCGGAAGGTTCGCATCCGTCGAGGAGCGTTCGATGCGCGAACGATTTCCGAGATAGCGGTCTGCGTTCTCGAGTGCGGTCAGCAGCGGAGAATCTTCGGGAAGTTTTCCTGCGGGACGCACGCCGATCACGTTGATCTTCAACTTCAGCGGGCTGTTCGTTGACGATGCAGACATCTCTTCGCTCACGGCATTCGCGAATACTTTGCGAAGCTCGCTTTCCATCCGCGACAACTCCGTCTCCGCTTCCGAACGCAAATCGACCTTCACTTCCGCTTCGATGGGAATCGAATTCACAGAAGTTCCGCCGGAGATCATTCCGAAATTGAAAGTGGTTCGCGGATCGTCTGGCACGGATATGCGCGAGAACTCCACGATGCCGCGCGCCAGCGCCGTGATCGGATTCGGCGCGCCAAAATCCGACCAACTGTGCCCGCCCGGCCCTTCAACGCTCACTTCGAGTCGCCGCGAGCCGAGCGCGATGGTCGTCACAAAATCCGCGCCGGCGCCGTCAATCGCGACTACCGCACGAATGCGGCCCTTATACGTGTTCATCAATTCGCGAATGCCGCGCAGGTTTCCCTCGCCCTCTTCGCCCACGTCCGCACAAAGAACCACCGTCGCCTGCGTTCTCACATTCGCCTGATCCATCGCGCGCGCGAGACCCACAATCGTCGCCAGCCCGCTGCCGTCGTCGGAAATTCCCGGCGCTTCCAAGTGGCCCTGCACATGTTTCACGCTCACCGACGTGCCTGCAGGAAAAACAGTGTCGAGATGCGCGACGACAAGCACCACATCTTTTTCGGACGCGCCTTCGCGCTCGCCAATCACATTGCCAACCGAATCCGTGCGCACTTCGAGGCCATTCGAAGCGAACAGCTTGGCCACATACGCGCCACGCTCTTTTTCCGCAAATTCAGGAGCGGGAATCTCTGTGATGGCGATCTGCTGATCCGTGATCCAATCCGTATTTTTGTCCAGCCATGCGAGCGCCTTCCCGACTCTCTTATTTTGCGCGATAGCATCGATTGGATTTGTGGCGCGAGCGGTTAGCATGCTCATCAAGATGAGCATACCGAACCACAAAAAAACTTTCACGGATTTTATCGGCGCGCGTTCTAGGGAAAATTGCTGCAGCGGGAAGATCAAATAGCGATGGCCGGCAGGTTTCAACGGGTTCCGGTTCAACTTAATGCTTCGCAGCCGCGCTCGGCGTCGCATCGGTGCAAAGTTTCAGAATTTCTTCGTCGCTCATCACACGCTCGGCCTTTTTCGCGGCGTCGAAAATCTTTGTGACCAACTCTTCCGTCGCCGGGATGTTGTGCCTTTCGAGCCAGTACGTCACGTTCGAGCGACCGCTCAGTGGACCGATTTCGATAATCTGTTCGAGGCCAAACAGATTCGACGGCACGCCGCTGTAGACCGCATTCGCGAGAAGCGTATCACCCTTCCTGTACGCCTTGATAATCGCCGCGGCGTGCACGCCTGTCGCCGTGCGAAACGCGTCGCGGCCCACCACGGGATAATTCGGCGGGATGGCTGTGTGCGTCGCGTGCGCGACGACCTCCGAGTATTCCTTCAGCTTCGACAAATCGCGGTCGATCAATCCCATCAATCGCAAATTCACGAGCATCAATTCCATCGGAGTATTGCCCACGCGCTCGCCCAGCGAATTTGCCGCCCCATGCACCTGATCCGCTCCCGCTGCAAACGCGGCGAGAGAATTTGCGATGGAAAGCCCGCGGTCGTTGTGTCCGTGCCAGTCCACGCGAATCTTCTCGCCGGAAGGCTTCACAATTTCTTCAATCGCAAAGCGCACCAGATTGTACGCGCCTCGCGGCTCCGCATGTCCAACCGTATCGCACAACACGATCGCGCGCGCGCCACAGCGAATCGCCGTCGAATAAAGCCTCTTCACCGTTTCTGGATCCGCTCGCGTCGTATCTTCCGTCACATACATCACCGGCAAGCCTTGCGAAACAGCGAATCGCACCGCGTCTTCAGTGGTTCGCTGCAAATGCTCAACCGTCCAGTCTTCCACCAGCCGACGAATCGGGCTCGAGCCGAGAAAAGTGGCCGCTTCAATCGCGATTCCCGTTTTCTGTGAAATTTCCGCAATCGGCTGAATGTCGTTTTTGTGCGTTCGCGCCGCGCAGTTCGGACGGATCTTCATGCGGCACTGAACAATTTCCCGCGCCAGCGCCTCGACATCCGCGGACGCGCGCGGCCCGGCACCCGGCAGACCGATATTTACGGTGTCGATGCCGAGGTCTTCCATCAAATGCAAAATCTGGATCTTTTCTTCGACGCTGGGATCGCGTACCGAGGGATTCTGCAAGCCATCGCGCAAAGTCTCATCGTTCAGCATCAGCTTGCGGCCGGGCGCGATTTCGCGGCCGTTTGCGCTGTTCCAATCGTAGATCAGCTCGTCACGGTTCATGCCGGTTTGCCCGCTCGAATCCAGCCGCCGCCAAGAACCAGCTCGCCGGAATAGAAAACCGCGCCCTGTCCCGGAGTAATCGCACGCTGCGGCTCATCAAAATGAATGCGCGCCGTCGTCTCATCAACCGCTTCGACCATCGCTGCCGCGGCACTATGCTTGTGCCGCACCTTCACTTCCGCGCGAACTTTTGCATCTGGGCGCGCAATCGAAATCCAATTCACATCGCGCACTTCGCACTCTGACGTAAACAGCTCATCGTTGTCACCGACAATCACGCGATTCGTCGCGCGGTCCAGCGCAACCACGTACACCGGACGTCCTGTCGCAAATCCAAGCCCGCGCCGCTGCCCCACCGTATAACGATGCAGACCTTCGTGCCGTCCAATCACCGTGCCGTCCGTTGTGACAATTTCGCCTGATTCCGACTGCACTTCCTCGCCCTGCTCGCGCAAATAACTTCCGATGAACCGCACGTAATTTCCCGTCGGCACGAAGCAAATTTCCTGGCTCTCCGGCTTTTCTGCGACCGGCAGTTGCGTGCGACGCGCAATCTCGCGCACTTCGGTCTTCGTCAATTCGCCCAGCGGAAAGCGCGAACGCGAAAGCTGCTCCTGCGTCAGCCCAAAAAGAAAGTACGACTGATCTTTTGTCTCGTCTGCCGCGCGCAACAACTCGTACCGTCCCGAATCCGCGTTCCACCGCACGCGCGCGTAGTGCCCTGTCGCGACGCGCCCCGCGCCAATCTGCCGCGCCGTGGTCAGCAACTGCTCGAACTTCACGTGATTGTTGCAGAGCGTGCACGGAATCGGCGTGCGCCCACCGAGATAATCCGCGACAAACGGACGAATCACGCGCTCCTCGAACACTTGCTCGAAATTCACCACGTAAAATGGAAAGCCGAGGTGCTGCGCGACGCGACGCGCGTCGTAAACGTCGTCGAGCGAACAGCACCGATGCGGCGCCGGCCCATCGGTTGCAGCCAGCTCCGGCAAACGCCGCTGATTCCACAGCTGCATCGTCAGACCGACGATCGGCTCGCCCGATTCGTGCAGCAGCGCCGCGACCGTAGAACTGTCCACACCACCGCTCATGGCCACAGCGGTCAATTCGTTTTGTGGAGACGCAGACATGGATTTCGTTCACTTAGAATAGCAAGGAAGGCGCAACTTCGCAGCAATCACCGCGCGGGAATCGCGCTCTGCCGCAGCGGCGAAATCGAGCGCAGCCGCTCGACCACCTGTGGGATCACTTCGAGCGCATAGTCGACGTCCTCGCGCGTAGTCATGCGGCCGAGGCTGAAGCGCAGCGTCGACTTCGCTTCATCATTTGGCAATCCGATCGCGCGCAGCACGTGCGAAGGCAACGTCGCACCTGACGAACACGCCGCGCCCGCCGAGCACTGCACTCCCTGCAAATCCATCGCGATCACCAGCGATTCGCCTTCCGCGTGCGCGAACGTCATGTTCGTCGTATTCGCCGTGCGCCGAGCGCGGTCGCCGTTCACTCGCGTGTCCGCAACGCTGCTCAGGACTCCGTGTTCCAATCGGTCGCGCAAAGCGTCAATCCGCGCTGCATCTTCCGCAATCCGTGCGCGTGCCAATTCCGCTGCCTTGCCCAAGCCAACGATTCCGGCAACATTTTCTGTTCCAGGCCGCCGGTCGCGTTCGTGCGTGCCGCCAAACAATATTGGCTCGAGCGGAGTATTCTCCCGCACGTAGAGCGCGCCAACTCCCTTCGGCCCGTA
>DATFQU010000251.1:0-14009 GCA_035264005.1 Candidatus Acidiferrales bacterium | reverse complement strand
GTCGTCGGCATCGTCCTAGTCTATCTCAATCGGACTGGCCGCCGCGCCCTGGCTCGCTACGTGTGGACGGGTGTCGGAGTCGCCGTGGCCCTTAGTTTTGCTGCCGCGATTCTACTGCAGAGATGGCAAATCAGCGAAGACGGCTTTGAAGGTCTGCTCATGCTGCTGGCTGCGGTTCTGGTCGTTTCCATGATTGTCTGGATGAACCGCATCGCGCGGCGCTTGCGTAAAGATATCGAGCAGCGCATCGAGCGCTACGCCCAGAAAAGCGAGCGATTGGCTGGATGGGGAGTCGGGGTCTTCGTTTTTCTGATGGTTGTCCGCGAAGGCGCGGAGCTAATTCTGATTTTACGGGCGGCAGAGTTGTCGATCGCGGGGTTGCAGATCTGGATTGGAACGGGTCTGGGCATCGCGCTCGCTGTTGCCGTGGGCGTATTTTTCTTCCAAGGCACTTTGAAAGTGCCTCTTGGTCGTTTCTTCGCGGCAACAAGCACCATACTGATTGTCGTTGCGTTCCAGCTTGCGCTAACCGGACTTCACGAAATGAGCGAGGCGCGCTGGCTTCCTTCAAGCGCGCGCGAGATGGCCACGGTCGGTCCGATTGTCCGCAACGAATACTTCTTCTTCGTGGTCATTCTGGCGGTGACTGCCATTGTTGTTTTGCGCGAATGGTTTGCCCTTCGCGCCACTGCCGTAAACTCCACGGAGAATCCCGCTGAGAGGCGCCTTCGACAGCACGAACATCGCCGCCGCCGCATCTGGGCTGCGTCTACGGCATTCCTGTGCCTGGTGGTGATTCTTTCACTGACCGCGGAGTTTGTTTACACGCGCGCGTCAGCGGCCCCGCCTGAAGCTGAAAAAGTTGCTGCGAGCGGCAGTGTCGTCCGCATCCCCCTTTCGGAAATGGCGGGAGTGAATCTTCATTTCTATTCGATTGATTTGCAGGATTCCGCGATTCGCTTCCTGGTGATCCGGAAGCCCAACGGACAATACGTCACGGCCCTCGATGCCTGCCAGATCTGCGGCGCAAAGGGTTTTCGTGAGGAAGGCTCGACGCTGATCTGCCGCAATTGTGGAGCTCCGATGAATTCCTCTGAGGTCGGTATGCCCGGCGGCTGCAATCCCATCGCTTTCGCCTCGCGCGTTGACGGGCCGGATCTCGTTATCGATACATCGGCGATGTCCGCAGCTGTGTCGCAGATCCAGAAATAGGCATGAAGGCCCGTTAAAAATCGCATGTTTATTCGCCTCCTCAAGGAATCCTTCGTTCGCAATCCGCGGCGCAAGCTTCTCACTTGCGTTGCGCTTGTGTTGGGCATGGCTGTTGCCACGTCGACTTTCACAGTTGCGGTTGACGTAAGCGATCAGCTTGCGCGCGAATTCCGCAGCTTTGGCGCGAATCTGATGGTTACTCCGCAGGGCGATACGTTACCTGTGGAGATTGGCGGTGTTGACTACCGTCCTGTCACCGAAGGTACGTATCTTTCGGTGTCGGAATTACCCAAACTTAAATCAATTTTCTGGCGTCACAATATTCTCGGATTCACGCCGTTCCTTGATGTTCCCGTGAGTGCAGCGGCTTCATCCGGCAACGCAGCGGGCACGAGTTTTCCGGTCGTGCTCATCGGGACCTGGTACGAGCATTCGCTTGTCCTGGAAGACGGCACGAGTTTTTCCACTGGCGCTTTCTCGACGAATCCCTGGTGGAAAGTGAGAGGTCAATGGTTTGCGGAGAATTCATCACAGTGCGTCGTTGGAACTGCCCTGGCTGAGAAATACGGGATCGCCATTGGTGATCAGTTGAATGTGTCCGCGCAGAGTTTCCACACGAGCAAACCTCTTACCGTGAGCGGGATCGTTTCCACAGGCGGAGCCCAAGACGAAGCAATTATTTGTTCGTTGTCTACGGCCCAAGAGGTTTCTGGCAAGGCCGGACAATTTCGCAATCTGTTTGTGAGCGCGCTTACGAAGCCGGAAGATGCGTTTTCCCGTCGCGACCCAAACAGCATGACTCCGACGGAATTTGATCGGTGGTACTGCACGCCTTACATCAGTTCGATTAGCCGCCAGATCCGAGAAGTGTTTCCGGACACCCAAGTCCAACCGATTCGCCGCATCGCCGATACGGAAGGCCGCGTTCTTTCGCACGTAAGTCTGTTGCTATGGATCGTCACGATCGCCGCGCTCATCGCCGCAGCTCTTGCTGTTGCCGCTACGTCTGCGACCACCGCAATGGAACGCCGCTCCGAGGTCGGCTTGATGAAAGCGCTCGGCGCAACGAATCTCCTGGTCGGCGGCTTGTTCCTGTCCGAACAGCTTTTCCTTGCTGTTGTTGGCGGCTGCGTCGGATTCGCACTCGGCGCGGGTTTAGCGCGCGAGCTCGGCGAAACAGTCTTCGGCGAACCGACGTCGCCTCGGCTGATTGTCCTGCCGATAATTCTCGCTGCTGCGGCGCTGATCGTCATGATTGGCAGCTGGATCCCGCTCTATCGCGCTGCGCATGTTCGTCCCGCTCCAATTCTGAGGGGCGAATAAATGTTCAAACGGCTTTTATGGCATCTGCTGAATGGCAACCGCGTCCGGCTAACCGTCGCCTTGCTCGCGCTAACGAGCGGCGGCGCTGTCGTCTCTGCACTCATGAATCTCGAGTTCGACGTCAATCACAGGCTCGCGCAGGAGTTTCGTTCCTTTGGCGCGAATCTGGTCATTTCAGCGCCGTCGGCGACAGGGTCGAGGGCCTCATCGGGCTTGATCGACGCGTCTGTGATGCAGGTTGTCGATCCGATGGGATCCTCCAAGGTGGTCGCGTCTCCTGACCTTTATGTTGTTGCGCGGGCAGGTTCCGCGCCGGGCCGCGACGTTGTGGTTGCTGGCACGTGGCTTGACCGCATCGCGCAGATTTCTCCTTGGTGGAAGATTTCAGGTAGTTCGTCTCTTTCGCGCGGTGACCTTACGCATTGCCTGATTGGCAGAAACGTCAGCCGGAACCTCGACGCTATTTTCGGCAGCATTGTGACGCTTCGTTATGGGAGTCGCACGACTAACTTGACTGTGGCAGGCATCATCGATGCGGGAGGACCTGAAGACAATCAAATATTTGCAAATCTTCCGGCCGTCCAAACGCTTGCTGGAGACGCCGGCAAAATCCAACTCATTCAACTAAGCGTTGCCGGTTCGCCGGACGATATTCGTGCGGTGCAGGCCAAACTGCAATCGGCGCTTCCTAATCTCAGCGTTAAACCTGTTCCGCAAATCACCGAGGCCGAGGGCACGCTGCTTCACCGTATTCGCTTTCTGATTCTTTCAACCGGCTTGCTAATTCTCGTACTCACTGCACTCTGCGTTCTTGCGACGATGGCCGCGCTCGCCATGGAGCGTCGCAAGGACGTCGGGCTCATGAAAGCTTTGGGCGGCTCAATGCGAAAAGTCCTTCGAATCTTCCTTGCAGAAGTTGGGATCATGGCTTTCGCAGGAGGAATTCTCGGGTATGCACTTGGCGTGCTGCTTTCCGTTTGGATGGGAGAACGCGTTTTCGGCACTCGCATTGCGCCGCGATGGGAAGTGCTTCCGGCGACTCTCTTTCTGATGCTAATCGTGGCGTTTGCAGGAGCGCTTCCACTGCGCCTGCTTGGGAATGTACGACCTGCAGTTATCTTGCGCGGAGAATAGCGACGTGGCCCTCGTTGAAGTTTTGAACCTCGAAAAATCATTCGGCCAAGTTCGGGCGCTGAACGGGGTTTCGATCTCTGTCGAAGCTGGTGAATGGATTGCGATAACGGGACCCTCCGGCTCGGGTAAGACCACGCTGATCAACATTCTTGGCGGATTGGACAGTCCCACAGAAGGTAGCGTTGTCGTAGACGGCGTAGATGTGGCCCGCTTAGATGAGCTTGGTCTAACTCGATTTCGCGCTGAGAAAGTCGGTTTTGTTTTTCAGCAATTTCATCTCGTTCCGTATCTCACTGCGCTTGAGAATGTTATGTTGGCGCAATATTTTCATAGCACGGCGGACGAATCCGAAGCGGCCGCCGCTCTGCGCCGCGTTGGGCTTGGAGAGCGCCTGGCTCATCTGCCCTCGCAGCTCTCTGGTGGCGAACAGCAGCGTGTCGCAGTCGCGCGCGCACTAATCAATCATCCGAAGCTGATTCTTGCCGATGAGCCGACGGGCAATCTCGATGAAGCGAACGAAGGTACGGTTATCCACCTCCTGCGGGAACTTCATGCTGAGGGGCACACGATTCTGATGGTTACGCACGATCCATCCATCGCAGGATTGGCGGACCGTCGCATCGAGCTCGCACACGGTCGTCTGGCACAAGTCACGATTTATTCTGCTGAGGATGAAGCCCGCTTCGATCACGTCCTTGAGGAGTTGTGGCTATGCGAGGAGATTGGCAAGCGGGCGAGGCTGGCGCGTTTCCATTCTTTGGACGCTGATCCAGAACGCACGATTCAACGGCTGGCCGTGGTAGGCCTCGTAAGCGTACATGATTCTGAAGTGGAACTGACAGACCGCGGACAGCGGCGAGCTCGCGGCGTCGTGCGCCGCCGCCGTCTTGCCGAACGCCTCTTCACGGATACATTTGCTATTTCCAATGCCGAAGCTGATTCGCAGGCGTGCAAATTCGAGCACATAATCAGTCCTGAGCTTGATGAACGCATTTGCTCCTTTCTCGGGCATCCAAAAACGTGCCCGCATGGCAAACCGATTCCGCCCGGGCCGTGCTGCCAATCGAAATAATTTGTGGAAACAAGAGTCTGCGACTAGTAGGATACCGAACGGAGGGCGTGTCCTCATCGATCTTAGGTCGATCCGAAGAGAAGCTCGAATCGCGCCTATGCCAGCCTGGTTGACTCTCGTCACTCCTAAACTGACTCTGAGAGAGAACCCGTGCAAACCAAGAACATAATCGAAATAGCTCTTCTTTCCTTCGCTCTGTCCTTATGCGGTTGTGGAATGACAAGGGCTCGATCTCTTTCAATCACTCCGCAAGCCGCAGCTATTGCCCCCGGGCAAAATATCTCCTTCACCACCATGGGAGGTGGCAGCAGCTCTGCCCTGGCTTGGTCGGTGAATGGCATCCCCGGTGGTAACGCAACAGTTGGGACTGTGGACTCAAGTGGAAATTTCACAGCTCCTTCGACTTCCCAGGGATCCGTGGCTCAGGTGGCGGTTCAGGCGGGCAAGAACTCTGCTACCGCGAGCGTCGCCATCATTCCTGCGGGTCAAGTTACAAACACCAACAATCCGCAAGTGGCTCAGTATACGATCGCGCCACCCTTAGGTGCATCTGTTTCGGTTCAATTCAGCACCGATACATCGTATGGATTCACTACATCGACTCAAATGGCGGCTGGCAGCGATGCTCCGCTGTCCATGCTCGTTGCTGGTATGCGGGCATCGACTCCATACCACATGCGGGCGGTGCTCAGTTTATCGAATGGCGCGCAATTTACGGATGCTGACCATGTTTTCACAACCGGCGCTATTAACACGTCCTTGTTACCCCAAGTATCCGTCTCGACGCCGTCCGGTCTGACCCCACAGCCTGGGGTCGAGATGATCAACCCTGTCACTCAAGAGGCGCTGGTCACGGATCTGTCTGGCAACGTCATCTGGACGTATTCTTCCGGAGGATCACCAGCCGATCTCATTCAGCCAATCAAGCTCCTGTCGAACGGCCATCTCCTTGTCTGCGTTGGCCCGAATTCTGAATGGCCACTTACTGGTCCGAATCCGTCGGGCACAATAAATTCCATCCGAGAAATCGACCTCGCAGGAAACACGATCCGTGAACTTTCTCTTACGACTCTCAATAACGCTCTGGCTACTGCCGGATTCAATTTGGTCGCGGACACGATGCATCACGACGTGACACCGCTTCCTAACGGCCATCTTCTGGTCATCACCAACTCGACTCGACAATTCACCAACCTGACCGGGTTGCAGGGCACCACGACAGTTTTGGGCGATCAAATCGTCGACCTTGATCCGAATTGGAATCCTGTATGGGTTTGGGATGAGTTCGATCACCTTGATATAAATCGTCATCCAATGAGTTTTCCTGATTGGACGCACACCAACGCAGTCATCTATTCGAAGGACGACGGAAACTTCATCATTTCCATTCGGCATCAGAATTGGCTTCTGAAGATCAACTACAATAATGGCCAAGGAGATGGCAGCATTGTCTGGCATCTGGGCGAAGGCGGTGATTTTTCGCTTGTGGGAGGCACCGATCCGACGGACTGGTTCTGGGCACAGCACGGACCATCATTCGCAAGCACGAACACGACCGGAGTTTTTTCGCTTGCAGTGTTTGACGATGGCGACGACCGGGAATTCCCGGCGAATGTCACGTGCGGCGCGCCCAATCAGCCTGCCTGCCAATACAGCACCGGGGAAGTACTTCAACTGGACGAAACAGCCAAGACCGCGACGATTAAGGTTCACGATATTCCGAACCTCTATTCATTCTTCGGGGGCAATGCGGAGGTGCTCGCGAACGGAGACTTAGAGTATGACCTGAGCGCTGCCGGTCCCTCGAATGGTGGAATTGTTCTCGAAGTGTCCCCTCAGGAGAACCCGCGCCAGGTAGTTTGGCAAATGAATATTTCTTCTAGTGCTTATCGCGCCTTTCGTCTGCCAAGCCTTTATCCAGGCGTGCAGTGGTAAGACGTCGGCGTTGGTGCGTGCCAAGAGCAGGGCGAGTGTCAGCAATGCGTCAATTAAAGCGTGCGCAGATCGTTTTCGAAGCACGGTAGAATAAAGAGGTTGAAGCTAATTGCTCGACGAACCGATTGATGCCATTGCCAGTCGATATTCGTAAGAAGCCTGTCGATGTGAGGGTGCACGTTTCGTCGGGTGCGGGCGTCGAGATTACGTGGTCGGACGCCCACACCAGCCACTACGCGTTTCCATATCTGCGCGACTACTGCCCTTGCGCTACCTGCAGGGAGAAGCGCGACCAGAGCCAAGAAATGGATGCCAGCGCGGCAGGCTCGACTCCACTTCCCATGTTCAAGCCACAGATAACAGCGCGGGCGGCCTCAACGGTGGGGAGCTACGCCATTCAAATCGAGTTTACCGACGGCCATTCGACCGGCATCTACAGTTTCGATTACCTCCGCGAGATCTGTCCGTGCGAGGCTTGTGGCCGCGAATTTCGCGCTGCTCAAACGCCGTGACTTCTGCGTTGCTTCGCTCGTGCCGGCTGTTTATTTTTGCGTCTAAACAACGTATAGTCGGTTTCCACGTTTTTTGATGGCATCCACTCCTTTAAATCCCGGTTCTCAACGGCCGGTCGTCAACGTGCTCGTCGCCACCACGGCGATGCTGAGCTTCATTTCTTTTTGGCGCGCCGGGGCGATAGTTCTCAACGATCTCGCTTCCTCCGCCTACTACGCCGGCGGCGAGGCTGAGCAGTTCATCGGCAAGTCCGCGCCATGGTTCATCCTTGGGGTCATGCTCCTTGCGTATGCTGTGTCTCTCATTTACGTCGAGAGTTGCAGCATGTTCGTTCGTGGCGGCGTTTATCGCGTCGTGAAGGAGGCGATGGGTGGCACGCTGGCCAAGTTTTCGGTGTCTGCCCTGATGTTTGATTACATTCTCACCGGGCCAATCAGCGGCGTCGCCGCAGGACAGTACATCGCAGGTCTTGGCAACGAACTCCTTCATTATGGGCACACAAATTTTCACTTACCTGTGAACGCGACGGCGGCGACAATTGCGATACTCGCCACGGTCTATTATTGGCGGCAGAACATCAAGGGCATCCCTGAATCGAGCGAAAAAGCACTGCGCATCATGCAACTCACAACTGCGATGGTCGTAGTTTTGATTGTTTGGTGCGTCTACACAATCTGGGTGCGCGGCGTGCATTGGCCGCCCGCGCCGGTTCCCCGAAACATGATTCTCGATTCGCGATCGTTGGGATGGCTGGCCAATGTCCATTGGGCTCATACACTCACGCTCGCGGTCATTTTTGTCGGCCTCGGACATTCCGTGCTTGCGATGAGCGGTGAAGAAACGCTGGCGCAGGTATATCGCGAAATCGAGCATCCTAAACTCGCCAATCTCAAAAAGACTGCGTTCATGATCTGCGTTTACAGTCTGCTGTTCACGGCGCTCGTGTCGTTTTTCGCCGTGATGATCATTCCGGACCATGTTCGCCATTTTTTCTTCGAGAACCTGATCGGCGGCCTTGCCATGAACCTGCAAGGCCCTATCGGGATGCGCATTGCGTTTCATGTTTTTGTTGTCGTCGTCGGTATGCTCATTCTTTCTGGGGCAGTGAACACGGCCATCGTTGGATCGAACGGCGTCCTCAGTCGAGTATCGGAAGATGGAGTCCTGACGGATTGGTTCCGGCATCCGCATCGCCGCTTCGGCACGTCCCATCGAATCATCACGAGCGTTGCTGCGCTGCAAATCATCACGATTTTGGTTAGCCGCGGCGACGTGAACTTTCTTGGCAACCTCTATGCTTTCGGAGTTATTTGGAGTTTCGCGCTGAAGGGAATCGCGGTGCTCGTGCTGCGTTACACGCATCCGCAAGATCGCGAATACCGCGTCCCGCTTAATTTTACGATTGCTGGCAAGGAAATTCCCCTCGGCCTGAGCCTGATCACTCTTGTTCTTTTGCTGATTGCTGTCGTCAATTTGTTTACGAAGCCCGACGCCACCATTGCTGGCGTCGTGTTCTCCGCGCTGTTGTTTGTTGGCTTTAGCCTTTCAGAACGGAGCGTTCGTCGCCGCGTTGGCACGACTCAGGCGGCGGAGCTTGATCAGTTTAACCTCGCGCAAGAAGCCGATCTATCTCCTGGAAGCGTTGGCGTGCGTCCCGGCAATGTTCTTGTGCCAGTAAGCAACTATTACGCTCTCTATCACTTGCATTCGGCCCTTGAGCGCCTCAAGACGAACGAACAGGATGTGGTCGTGCTGCATATTCGTTTGCTCCGCCGCGCCGCATCCGGCGAATATGACCTGCGTCCAGACCAGCTCTTTAGCACCATCGAGCAACTACTATTCACAAAGGTTCTCTCGATCGCGGAGAAGGAAGGAAAGCCCGTGCGCCTGGCGGTTGCCGCAGCCAACGACCTCTGGGACGGCATTTTGCGCGCTGCTGCGAATCTTCAGTCCAACAGCATTGTCGTAGGCAGCTCTTCAAAAATGCCCATCAACGAGCAGGCCCGAGAAGTCGGCATAGCCTGGGAGCGGATGCCGCAGCCTCGTCCGCGTGTCGCTCTCGATATCTTCACCCCAGGCGGTGAGGAGCGCATTTTCTACCTTGGCCCGCATGCGCCGCACCTCACACCCAAGGAGATCGATCTTCTCCATAACATCTGGCTTCAGCTCAGCGCCGAGTTACCTGGCGAGGACCTGCACCATCACGATATCGTGCACTTCGCGTTGACGGAACTTACGCGCGAGATGATCCAAGGCCAGAGCGACGGCATGCTCGAGCGCCTCCGCGAACACCTGCACGAAATTAAAGACAGGCGTCCCACTCTTTCATAAATCTGCGCTCCACCCTCTTTCGGTCAGAGGCCTGCGTCAAGCCGTTACAGCCGCTGTGCAGAATGCGCACTTCGTGGCCTTAAGCGGAATCGTCGACAAACAATACGGACAACTCTTCGTTGTTACTGCCGGCGGCGGCCCGGGCTTGGTTGTCCATTTATTGATTTGTTTCACGACCAGGAAGATCGCAAAGGCAACAATCAGAAAATCAATCACTGTATTCACGAAGACGCCGTAGTTTATTGTTGCGGCTCCGTGGGCTTTCGCGTCCGCAAGCGTCGCATAGCTCGTGCCGGAAATGTTCAGGAACAAGCTGTTAAAATCTACTTTTCCGAGCAGCAGGCCAATCGGCGGCATGATGATATCGCTCACCAGCGACGTCACGATCCTCCCAAACGCCGCGCCAATGATGATGCCAACGGCCATGTCCATCACATTGCCCTTCATGGCAAATTCCTTGAATTCCTTCAGCATCGCGGGTTGCTCCTTTCCTTTGTGAGTTCTTCTGCGACTGTTGTAGCTTCTTGCTTCTCAGCCGTTCACTGCGGGGATTTTTCGGGCGTGATTATAACGCGGGTTCGAAACTGCATCTAGCCGTTAAACGAATTCGCATTGGGGGCCTGCCGCTTCCGCCATGCTAAAATGCATATCCTTTTGCCGCTGAATCGTCGCTTTAGCAGCGGAGTCTAATAGCGGGAGCGTTCCATGCACAAAGTCGTCATCATCGGGAGCGGATGCGCCGGTCTAACGGGGGCGATCTATTCGGCGCGGGCTAACTTGAAGCCAATCGTTATTGACGGTTTCGAGCCAGGCGGCCAGCTCACGCTCACAACCATGGTCGAGAATTTCCCCGGCTTCCCTAATGGCATTCTTGGTCCCGAGCTGACTGAGGCGATGCGCAAGCAAGCCCAGCACTTCGGCGCCGAGTTTCGAGCGGGTGCGGTGACTCTCGTAGATCTGAAGAAGCGCCCATTCAAAATCGAAGCGGCCAAAGAGCAATTCGAGGCCGAAACGCTTATCGTTGCGGCAGGCGCTTCCGCCCGCCTCCTTGGACTTGAGTCCGAGCGTCAGCTCATCGGCCATGGCGTCTCAACTTGCGCCACATGTGACGGTTATTTTTTTCGAGACAAAGAGATCGCCGTCGTTGGTGGCGGCGACACGGCGATGGAAGAGGCAAACTTTCTCACGCGTTTTGCGAAACGTGTCAACATTCTCCACCGGCGACCCGAGTTTCGCGCCTCGAAAATCATGCTCGACCGCGCGCGCGCCAACGAGAAGATTCGCTTTGTCACGCCGGTAGTGGTGGAAGACATCCTCGACCCATCGAAACAGAACGTGGAAGCCGTGAAACTGCGCTACCTCGATGACGATAAAACATCCGTCCTGCCGGTGGATGGTCTGTTTATCGGCATTGGCCATGAACCCAATACAAAAATCTTTCGTGGCAAGCTCGACATGGACGAGACCGGGTATCTCAAGACCCATCACGGCAGCCGCACGAACGTCGAAGGCGTCTTCGCTGCCGGCGACGTTCAAGACAAAGTTTACCGGCAGGCCGTTACTGCGGCAGGTTCCGGCTGCATGGCCGCCATGGACGCCGAGAGGTTTCTCGAAGCCCAATCCCACTAAAGAAGCCTTTGTTGATCGAGCTAATTCTGCACATGGCAGCTGCGCAATCGGATTGCAAACACAGTCGAATGCCTTTATCCTTTTTCCGGTCCTGATGCTCCGCTCCACTCTCCTCGCGCTTTCGCAGAGCCCTCGCGTCTCCCGTTTTGTTATTCACAACAAGCTGAGTCGGCGTGTTGTCCGCCGTTTCGTTGCGGGAGAACGCCTTGACGACGCCGTAGCCGCCGTCCGCGCTCTCAATCAAGCGGGACGCCTTGCTTCTCTCGATTGCTTGGGCGAGAGCGTTTCCAGCGAACAGGAAGCGCGCTCCGCCGCCGCGGCCTATTCGGACATGTTTGACCGTATCGCGAAGGAAAAACTTACGTGCAACGTATCGCTCAAGCTTACGCAGCTCGGACTGGACATAAGCCAGCCGCTCTGCGAAGAACTCCTCGCCGAAATCGTCAACCGCGCAGCTGCTCAAGGGAATTTCGTGCGTATCGACATGGAGAGTTCGGCTTACACGCAGCGCACGCTTGATATCTGCAAGCGCATGCGCGCGCACACTGATTCCGTAGGCACTGTCATTCAGTCCTATTTGTTTCGCACGGAACAGGACGCGCGCGATCTAACCGCAGCCGGCGTACGATTGCGTCTCGTGAAGGGCGCCTACAAAGAGCCTGCCGCTGTTGCGTTCCCGAAGAAGTCCGACGTTGACGCCAACTACGTCAAGGTCATGAAAATCCTTCTTCCCAGCGGCACGTATCACGGCATCGCTACTCACGATCCGCGAATGCTTGATGCCACCAAGAAATTTGCCGCTGAGCAGGGAATTCGCACCGATCAGTTCGAGTTTCAAATGCTGTATGGAATTCGTACGGATCTACAGGAGCAGTTGATTCGCGAAGGGTATCGCCTGCGCGTCTACGTTCCCTACGGCTCCGACTGGTTCCCATACTTCATGCGCCGCTTGGCGGAGCGCCCCGCTAACCTGAAATTCTTCCTCTCTAACCTGTTCCGGAGCGAATAGCGTCCCAGTGTATGATTGCGCTCGCTGTTTACCTGGATAGGGAGAACTGATGAACCGATCTTACGCAGCGGTGAGAGTTTTGATCATTACCGCCATTTTCGTCGTGACTCTTGTCGTCATTGATGCCGCTAGGGGATCACATCGCCAACGAGAAAAAATGACCATTGGTCCGGTGACAATCCACCATGCCGTAGACTTCGACGTTTCGCCGCCTCTTGCATCCCTTTCAGCCGCAAGGAATCCCGGATCGGAGGCGCAACCTGCGGACTGCGGACATACAACTGGATGCGGCCTCTCACCAGATTCATCGGATCGCGATTTCCAGGAACAAGACCGTCAATTACCTCCCACACCTAGCATCACTGCCGCTGGCGCTGCAGTTGAACAGATCTCGCAAGGCGTGCGTCCGGCGATCCCCTCCGTCGATAGCTTCGATGGCCTCGGGGCCGGATTTAAGGGGCCACAGAGTGGGCAGGGCCCTGCCTTTTTCCGCAATCCTTCCGATAACAGCTTGGCGGTCGGTCCGAATCACATTGTGCAAATTGTCAACTCGCGCTTCGCCGTCTACACAAAGAAAGGCGCGCGCTTCGATAACTCCGGAACTGTCTTGTATGGTCCAGTTGCGACGAACGAAATCTTTGCCGGCTTTGGGGGTGTTTGCCAGGAACGCGACAATGGTGATGCCGTCGTCCGGTACGACCAGCTCGCAAATCGCTGGCTTGTCGTTATGCCGATCTTTACGCCGATTCCGACCAGCGCGGGCGGGAAGCGTGGCACCGCTCACGAAGATCCGGCTAAACCTGGGCACGCTTCGATTCCCGGCGCGGCGGGCGCTCCGCCAACAAATCCTGCCTGGCCTGAAGGGCCTTACGCTATGTGCTACGCCGTAAGCACGACGAGCGATCCACTCGGCACGTATTACCGATATGCGTTCGAGCGCGACCTTTTTCCCGACTATCCTCGTCCTGCTGTTTGGCCCGACGGCTACTACGTGCCCACAAGCACCGGAGACACGGTTATTCAGAAGCACGTCTGCATCGCAGACCGGGAGAGGATGCTCAAGGGCCTTCCTTCAACGGAGCAGTGCCTAGTTATCGACGGCGTGAATTTCCTTAACAATTCTGACGTCGACGGCGCCCAACTCCCGCCGCCGGGTGCGCCGAACATCATGATGGCCGCCGGTGGCACGCAACTCAAAAAAATCTTTGAAGATAACGGCATTTATTTTTGGAAGGTTCACGTCGACTGGCGCAATCCGCGGAACACCAAAGCTGTTGGTCCGGTGAAAATCGCCGTCGCCCCATACCATTATCTTTGTGACGGCCAATTAAGCAGTTGCGTGCCTCAGCCGGGGACTGACCAGCGGCTTGATTCGCAGGGCGATAAAATCATGCAACGACTCGTCTATCGCAAGATTGGCGACCACGAATCCATTGTTGCCGCGCATTCCATAGCAACAAAGGCCGGTGCCGGAGGGATCCGCTGGTACGAATTTCGTCTCAATGAGAACCGCGATCCCGTTCTATACCAGCAGGGGACTTATGCGCCGGATGGCCTTTATCGCTGGATGCCGAGCATCGACATGGATAAGAATGGCGACATTGGTGTCGGATACTCGTTTGGCGGGACTCCGAATTTTCCCGGCCAGCGGTTTGCCGCTCGCTTGGCTTCCGACCCCCCAGGGCAGCTCACTTTTCACGAGAGTATCCTTGCAGAGGGCCAAGCCTCACAGACGAACACTCTTCGCTGGGAAGATTACGTGACCACTGCGATTGACCCAAGCGATGACTGCACATTCTGGTACGTTGGCGATTACATAAAAACAGGTTCGCCGGCTTACAGCACGCGGAT
>DATFQU010000250.1:0-5693 GCA_035264005.1 Candidatus Acidiferrales bacterium | reverse complement strand
TCATGCGACGACGGAATTTTTCTCGGATTTCGGCACGTACGATGTGCGAATCACGTTGCCGCAGAATGAAGTTGTGGGCGCGGGCGGAGATTTGATTTCGACGAACAACAATGCGGACGGAACGAAGTCGCTCGTTTTCCATTCGGAGGACGTGATCGATTTTTCGTGGACGGCGTATCCACATTTCATTGACGTGGAAGATTCGTGGACAGGAAGCGCGGGGACGGTGAAGCTGCACGTGCTGATGTCGCCGGGGCACATGGCGAGCGCGCCGCGTTACATCAAAGTGCTGAAAGGCGCGATGACGCTTTTCGACAAGTGGTACGGGCCGTATCCGTATGACCGCTTGACGGTGGTCGACCCGCCACATGGCGCGGAGGATGCGGGCGGGATGGAGTATCCAACGCTGATTACGGCGGGGACGGGGCCGGATTTGGTGATGCCGAAGGGCGTGCTGATTCCGGAAGTGGTGACGGAGCACGAATTCGGGCACCAGTATTGGTACGCGATGGTGGCGACGAACGAATTCGAAGACGCCTGGATGGACGAGGGCATCAACAGCTACACGGAATGCAAGGTGATGAGCGCGCTTTACGGCGAAAAAACCTCGGCGGTCGATTTTCCGTTCGCACAGATGAGCGATTTCGCGCAACAGCGGTTGGAGTATCTGGCGGAGCCGGACACAGATCCGATGATGCGTTTTGGCTGGCAATACCTGAACGACAGAGCTTATGGCGGGGTGAGCTACGGAAAGACGGCCACGGTGCTGCTGACTCTGGAGCGGATTATCGGCGCGGACAAGATGCAGGAAGCGATGCATGAGTATTTCATGCGGTATCGCTTCAAGCATCCGGCGCCGGAAGATTTTATGAACACGATTCAGGAAGTGGCGGGGCAGGATCTGAGCTGGTATTTCGATCAGGCGTTTAAGGGGACGCAGATTCTGGATTACGAAGTGGGCGATATTACGTCGGACCGCGCAGATTGGTATGACGAGAGCGGCGCGGCGGCGAAACATGATTCGCTGAAAAAAGCGCCGCCGGAGTATAAGGATACGGTTGTGGTGCAGCGCAAAGGCGACTTCATCGCGCCGGTCGATTTGGAAGTGACGTTCGAGGATGGGTCGACGGCGCGCGAGCATTGGGACGGCAAAGATCGGTGGATTCGGTATTCGTATCTCAAGCCGGCGCAGATTAAGTCAGCGGAGGTCGATCCGGAGCACAAAATGTGGCTGGATCGCGATTTTTATAATGACAGTCAGACGGCGAAGGCGAATTCGCACGCGAACCGGAAGATCGGGAATATTTTGCTGGCTGTAAGCGAATGGTTTTCGCAGTTGCTGTCGTACTTGACGTAAAAAGGCAGTTGCAAGTGGCTCGTGGCGTGGCCCGTGAAAAGCAAATACATCGCGCGCAAGGCGTGCGCGAATAGGAAGAATGCGGAAGCGGATCTTCACGTCGTGGCTGAAGCCACGACCCACAAGGCGCAATGCGGAAACATCGCGCCTGGCTATGGGCAAGTGAAGGCAGATGTTGCCCGCATCCCGCGATTTTTTCCAGGCGGGCCGATTGCCGCGGCCCATGCGGGTTGGGTTCCCTTCGCCAAGGCACTCAGTGCAGGCGGGATGACAGGACCGACACCGAGATCAGGGGCAGGCGAGTGACTCGTGACGAGAAAAGACAAATGCGAAATGCAAACAGCAGGTTCCTCGTCGGATGCTCGTCGCATCCTCGCTCGGAATGACAGCAGAGACACGCAGAGTAGAGGGATAGCGAGTGCGCGGCGGGCGCAAAAAGCACGCCCCGAGATTTCTAGGTTGGATGGCAAAGCGGCGTCGAGCCGCCGCACTCCAGAGAATCGCGAGGAGTAAATGATGGCGCGGGAAAATTCGGGCGCGTTTTGGGGCGGAGCGGGGCTAGTCTGGCGCAGGCAGCGGCTGGTGTGGTGGATTTTCGTGGTGAATTTTGTGCTGGCGTTCTTTTCGATTCACGGAGTGGTGCCGCGGACAGGCGCGATTTTGGATCACAGCATGGCAGCGCACCGGCTGGTGACGGGCTTCGACCTAGGCGCACTGATGGAGTTGCAACTGCGGCCGGGAATTTCGCCATTGGACATTTCGCCGGCGGCGATGGCGTACAGCTTGGTGTTTTTTGTATTCATGCTGTTTGTGACCGGCGGCGTGCTGGAAGTTTACCGGCGGGACATCCGGCTGACGACTTCGGATTTTTTCGAGGCGTGCGGCGCGTTTTTCTGGCGATTTGTGCGACTGGTGATTTGGCTGCTGCTATGCCTGATTCCCATTGAGATTCTGCACCGTATACTGCGCGCGATTGCGAATCACATTGGCGACAATGCTGTTTCCGCGATGACCGGCGTATGGTGCACGATCGTTGCCGGCGTCATAATTCTTGTGCTGCTGCTGATTTTGCGACTGTGGTTCGACATGGCGGAGATTTATTGCGTCGCGCAGAATGAGCGGCGCGTGCGGCGGGCGCTGCGGATAGCATGGCGCGTGACGTTTGGAAATTTCAGCAGCCTGTTTCGGCTTTTTGTGGGCATCGCGATCGTTGCGGGCATCGGTTTTGGATTTGGACTGTGGCTGTGGATGTACGTGCTTCCGCCGACGGCGATTTGGGCGGCGATTCTCCTCGGGCAAGCGATGACGCTGTGGTGGATTGGGACGCGGCTGTGGCAGCGTTCGGCGGAAACGATTTGGTATCAGCGGCACCTTGCGCATGCGACAGAAATTCCCGCGCCGCCACATTATCCAGTGGTTACGCCGCAACCGCCGCCGTCGCCCATGCCGCCGCCACTGCCGACGGATCTGGTGTAATCAGAGGTTTTCAGCTCGCTCAATGGTTTGAAGCACCAAGTTGTCGAAGCTGGGAGCTAGTTCCGCGACGATTTTCAAGCGGTAGTTGCATAGAATCTCTTCATGGTCGATTTGGACGATGCGGCGGTCACGGTTTTTCTTTCGCGAACTGACGTCGAAGCAGACTGGATCGTAGTCTCCGCCAGACCCTTTTCCAAATTGGATGTATCCCCTTTGCACAAGAAACGTCGAAAGAGGGCCGATGTTCAATATTCCCGCAGAAAGACGGCTCAAATCAAATCCAGGAGGATTGGCCAAGAGAGTGAATAATTCTAAGTCAATTTCAGCCCAGCGATAGGAAAGCACCAGTCGCTCATAGAGGGGCGGAAAACGTGCTGGCAGTTTGGCATAGATCGGCTCCAAGTATTCCGAAGAAGTGTCCACACGAATGGGTCGCCAGTGTTTGTGGCCAAGACGAGGATGAGGATCGCCAAACGCAAGCTCCCACGCGACCGGATCAAGTTCTTTAACGGCCCTCATTTCACCCAGTTTTTCGAAGGTGGCGATGAAGCGTTCCACTAATTCTGCTTCGCGCTTTTTGATGGACGACATTCGCGTTCCTAGGATTGTATCGACTCAACGCCAAAAGAGAAAAGCAGGTTCCTCGTCGTCCCGGTCAAAAGAGACCGGGACTCCTTCGGAATGACAAAACGGGTTAACTGGTGGCATTGTCGATTTGGGCTGGCTGGTCGTGCGATTCCGCCTTTTGTGTTCGACGAATGATCCACAAGGCAAACGCGCATCCGAGTACGGTGAGAAAAGCACCGATTATTGCGGTTTCAACAAACAGTAAAATCAAAAATCCCACTCTGCTCGCCGGCATCAATACGCCTGCGACGGCGGCCGGTATTCCGTAAAGAGCCAGGGCAATAGAGAGCGCAATAGGAAAGCACACCACAAACGCGATGGCGACGCCGCAGGCCTCTCGCCGGTTGAAGTGGGCGACCTGAAATCTTCGAAAGAGATACCTGGTTGTTGATCCAAGTACGGCGACTAGGACAGCCAAGGTCAAGGCTCCATTTATTGCGGCGCTCACATGCAGTGCAAGCACCAAGATCGAAGAAGCTCCAAAACAGGCGGCAATAACAATCAGGGCCGCAATTCCCACAATTTTTGACAGCAGAAGCGTCTCGTGAGATTTCATTGCGTGCGTCGTCTATGTGGTGGAGTTGTCGATTTGGGCGCGCTGGAGGCGGTCGGAGTAGTCCATGTAGACCGTCTTCCATTCGGAGTAAAAATCGATGGCGGCGAGGCCGGATTCGCGATGGCCGTTGCCGGTCTGCTTGGTGCCTCCGAAGGGAAGATGCGTTTCGGCGCCGATGGTGGGCGCGTTGACGTAAACGATGCCGGTGTCGAGATCGCGCTGAGCGCGGAAGGCGTCGTTGATGTTGCGCGTGTAGATTGAAGACGAGAGGCCGTATTTCACGCCGTTGGCGACTTGGATGGCTTCGTCGAGGCTGCCGACGGGCATCACGGAAACGACGGGGCCGAAGATTTCTTCCTGGCAGATGCGCATCTTGGGGTTGCAGTCGGTGAAAACGGTCGGCTCGTGGAACCAGCCCTTGGCGTATTTGCCGGTGTCGAGGCGATGGCCGCCGGTGGCGAGTTTTGCGCCTTCCTGCTTGCCGATTTCGACGTACTTCATCACGGTTTGGAGCTGCGTTTCGTTGATGACGGGGCCCATGTCAACGTCAGCGTCGAGGCCATTGCCGACGCGGAGCTTTTTGGCGCGGGCGACGAATTTCTCGGTGAACTCCGTGTAGACTTTTTTGTGCACAGCAACGCGGCTGGCGGCGGTGCAGCGCTGGCCGGTGGTGCCGAAGCCGCCCCAAATCGCGCCGTCAACGGCGAGGTCGATGTTGGCGTCGTCCATCACCATGATGATGTTCTTGCCACCCATTTCGAGATGGACGTGCTTGAACGTTGGCGCGCAAGCCTGATTGACGATGCGGCCGGTGTCGGTTGAGCCGGTAAAACTGAGGAGTTTTACATCAGGGTGATTGACAAGCGGCGCGCCGGCATCGGGGCCCAGTCCGCAGACGATGTTAACGACACCCGCGGGCAGGCCAGCCTCTTCGAGAATTTGAACGAAATAGTATGTAGAGAGAGGCGTGTCTTCGGCGGGCTTGATGACGACGGTGTTGCCGCAGACGAGTGCGGGGGCCATTTTCCATGACGGGATGGCGATGGGGAAATTCCACGGTGTGATCAGGCCGCAAACGCCGATGGGCGAACGCACGCTCATCGCAAATTTGCTGGGAAGCTCGGAAGGAGTGGTCTGGCCAAAGAGGCGGCGGCCTTCGCCAGCCATCAGATAGGTCATGTCGATGGCTTCCTGCACGTCGCCGCGCGTTTCGGCAAGAACTTTGCCCATTTCGCGGGTCATGTCGCGGGCGATGTCTTCTTTGCGCTGAATGAGAATTTCCGCCGCGCGATAGAGAATCTCTGCACGCTTGGGCGCGGGCGTCAGGCGCCATTGATCGAAGGCGTTCTTCGCGGCCTCGACGGCGCGATTCACATCCTCCTGACCTGATGCAGGGAAAATACCTACCAGATCGTCAGTGTTCGCCGGATTACGATTTTCAATTCCTTGCCCGCTTGCGGGACTGACCCACTCTCCTGCAATGTAGTTTTTGTAAGCGGTAGGAGCGACTGCCGTGGCCATGAGGGCCTCCTAGAATTGCATTGGATTCGATGACCAAGTTAACAAACGGTTGCGAGGGACGTCAACGAGGCTGTATTCGCGAGAGGGCCATCATTATGAAAATGAACCCATTTAGCGGCGGGAAAAACACCCACAGCGAGAATGCACGGGGAAGGA
>DATFQU010000249.1:0-11805 GCA_035264005.1 Candidatus Acidiferrales bacterium | reverse complement strand
CGTGCGCGACGTGATTGCTTGCCTGGCGCGTCCACTTGCGTACACCACAGTGATGACCACGCTGGACCGGCTCTTCAAAAAAAACTTTCTCGATCGCTACAAATCAGAGCGCGCATTCCGATATTCACCGCGATGTTCACGCGATGATTGGGAGCGCAGCCGAGCGGACAGCCTGCTGGCGGGATTTCTGTGCCGTCCAGAACCGTCGCGGGATTTGCTGATTTCATGCCTTGTGGAAGCCGTCGGGCAATATGACGAAGCGCTGCTCGACGATCTTGAAAAGAAAATAAGAGCGAAGCGCAAAGAACTGTTCCAGAAGGGCAAGCGATGACACTGCCCTATACGCTGCGGCTGCTGTGCCTGTGCTTTGCATCTTTCTTCCTCGTTCACGCAGCCTTAGGTCTGGCAGCGTGGATCGCCACGCCGAGCGCAACGCGCATTGGGGAATCGATGCGGCCCCGAAGCGGTGCGCGACTTCTGCTGGCCCTGCGACTGCTGCCTGTGACCGTGGCGGCGCTTGCGGTCGCGGGATTTTGCATTCCGAGCTATCTCTGGCTGGAAACAAATGAAGCGACAGAGCGCGTCGGGCTGGCATGCTGCGCGATAGCGCTGCTTGGCGCTGTCGTCTGCGCGAGTTCGCTGATTCGATCGGCGAGAGCCTTGTGGCTCTCTATTTGGCACACAATGCAGTACCGACGCGAAGGACGAACGCTGAATCCGAGTCATTCCCTGGCTATAACGGTTATAGACAGCGATGCGCCGATGCTGGCGCTGGCCGGCATGATGCGCCCACGGGTTATCGTTTCCCGCGGCGTATTGCAAACGCTCTCAAACGAAGAAATCGAAGCCGCGCTGGCGCACGAACGCGCGCATCACAAGGCGGCGGATAACTGGAAGCGGCTGGTGCTATTTCTGGCTCCGGATATCTTTCCGTTTTCGCGAGCGTTTACCCGATTGAATCGTTCTTGGACAAAGTTAATCGAGTGGGCGGCTGATGACGATGCTACGGCTGGGGATGCAAGCCGCTCCGTCTCGCTTGCCGCAGCGTTGGTCTGTATCGCCCGGATGGGCAGCGGATCTACCCCTTCTCCCCTTGCGAGCGCTTTCCTGAAGAACGACGATGAGCTTCCCGTCCGCGTGAACCGATTGCTCGGATTAACGACACCAGTGCAGGCAAAGACCTCCTCGCATCGAGTCCGCCTTGCCCTCGGAACCACGGCGATTCTGATCACCGTGCTGACTGTCACTGCGGTCATCCAGCCGGCCACATTCGTGTCCGTGCACCGGCTTCTCGAACAGCTTATCCGATAAGAAACTCGCCCTCCTCACCGCACGAGAAACGTGAACTACGAACTGTGGTAGTAGAGCCGTATGCGCAGTACGCTCCGAATGCCCTCATTTCATCCTTTCAGGGAGTGATTTGTGAAGCGGTGTATAGGCCTATTGTTTATTGTGGGATCGTTTATTGTGGGATTTTTCGTTGTTGTTTCCTTCTGCGGGGCGCAGAATTTTCGTGGAAGCATTGTCGGCGAAGTTGTCGACACGACGGGGGCGGGTATCCCCAGTGCGAAAATCGCCGCAAAGGCGCTGCAGGCTTCGTTCGAACGGGAAGCGACCTCCGATGCGCAAGGTGAATTCCGTTTGTCCGACCTTCCACCCGGCGTTTACCGCCTGACTGTATCGGCAACGGGGTTCGCTGCCGCCACGTCGGATGTATCTGCGGTAGTGAGTTCAGTGAAAGACGTCAAAGTCACGCTAAAGCCAGCTCCCGTTCAGCAACGCGTCACTGTACAGGGCGAGGCTTCTTCGATTGCGACGGAGCCAATTGACATCACGAGTGACGTTCACGGCGGAGCTGTCACCGCGCAGGATCTCCAAACAATTCCGCTCGCTCACCGTACGTTCGCGAACATCGCCTTTCTTGTTCCCGGCACGGAGCCCGTAGAACCCTCCGATCCCACGAAAGCGCGCATAACGGCAGTTTCGTTCGGAGGAAGTTCAGGATTGAACGACGTGCTTTCGGTTGACGGCGGAGACGATTCTGATGATTACATCGGCGGCTTTTTGCAGAACTTCTCGCCTGATGCGATTCAAGAATTCGCGGTGCAAAGCTCCCAGCAGAATGCAGACGTCGGACGCACCGTCGGCGGCTCCGTCGAGATTACGACAAAGCGCGGAACCAACGAATGGCACGGCGATGCCGCCTTTACCGAACGTGCCGCTGCGCTCGACGCCCGTTATCCTATCGAAAATCCCGCGCCGCTTCCGAAACAGCCCTTTTCTTCGCAGGACTACATCGCCACCATTGGCGGGCCGATTGTGCAAAGCAAAATTTGGTTTTTTACTTCTTTCGAGTACCAGCACGAAAACGCCAGCATCGCTTACAGTCCTGCCAGCCTTGCGCAGTTCAATGCGCTCGCTTCGCTCGCCTCGCAAGGGCTGATTCCCGGGGTGAATTCCATCGCCGTTCCGAACAACGTGCCGGTTCCCTTTCGCGACGCGCTCGGTTCGGCGCGTGTCGATTGGGCGCAGTCCAATCGTTCGCAATGGTTTCTGCGAGCTTCCGAGGACAACTACACCACTGACAATTTTGCGATACAGCAGGCCACTCTGCCTTCGACTGGCGCGACGTGGCACAGCAATTATTTGAACATGGTCATCAGCAACCAGTTCACGTTCAGCCCAACGTGGCTCGGCTCATTCACTTTCGACGCCAGCGGCCTGCATTTAACTGAAGCGCGCAATTCGGATTTTGGTTTCGCCCTGGCGTTTCCGTTCAGCTCGACATCTCAAACCATTTCTGGCTTCGAGACGTTCGGCGATAATCAATTCGTTACGCCCATCACGGCATTTCCAGTCCTGCGCAATCAGGAAAAATATCAATTCCGGTACGACGTGAGCCACGCGACTGGCCAACACAATCCGCGCTTCGGAATCGACTTCATTCACGAACCGGTTCTCAGCGGCGCACTCTCCGGCACAGCGGAAACGCTGATCACTTATCCGAACGATCCCGATTTTTACGCAGCCAATCCTTCGCAGTTTTATTTCAGCTCGCAATGCGCTACGCAGCCTTCTGCCGCCTCGAATATCACGTGCGCGTTCACGCCGGCAGGCAACGGCAGTTTCTCGCAAGATGTGCAACGGCTCGGTTTGTACGCAGAGGATTTCTGGCGGGTTACGCCGCATTTGACTGTCGATCCGGGGATTCGCTACGACACGACGTTTGGGTTGTTCATCGCGTCCGGCCAGTCGCAGCTAAAGAATCCGGCGTTTCTTACCCTCAAGGCGCTCCAGATTCCCCTTGTCAACGGCGCTCCGCAGGATTATCGCGGACAGATTGCTCCTCGGCTTGGCGTTGCATATTCGCCGGGAGAATCGGAGAAAACGGTGATCCGCGCCGGTGTGGGCCTTTACTACAACGATCTGGCGCAGAATGGGTGGGTCACGGCGTTGCAAGCGGTGAATGCAAAACCGGGCCCGTGCACTGATCCTGCAGACGATCCATTGCTGCAGCTTCCCGATGACCAGGGTTGTGTTCCTGGGGGTAGCGAGGCGTCGATCATCGCGCCGGGCTATAAAACACCTTACGCTCTACATGCGAGCGCCGGAGTAGAACACGCATTCAATCAAAATTGGCTAATCAGCGCGGACTGGACACATGAAGAAGGTGTTCACGGGTTTCGGCGTTATCAATATCAGGCCGGGTTCACGCTGTTTACTCCACTGGTTACGCCTTCGGGGCAGGCCGCTGTGCCGAATCTGCAGGTTTTTCGGAGCGACAACCGTTCGCGGTACGACGCTCTTTCGATTCACGTGCAGGGGAATGTTACGCGTCGCTTTAATTTGATCGTGAATTACACGTTGTCGAGTGCGGACACATGGGGCTGCGTTCTTGCCGAGCTTTTTGATTATGTCAATGGCGTATGCGATCCACTCAATCCGTTCGCTCGGGGAGATTACGGTCCGTCTGGAGAAGACGTTACACATCGTGCCGTGGTGGCGGGGACCTTTCATCTGCCGGCAGGATTCGAAGTCAGCACGCTTTCGCAAATCGAGAGCGCGCGTCCATTCACGATGACGACACCCGTAGACGTCAACGGTTTCGGCGATGCCGTGGATGATCGCGCCGCGATTAACGGCGTGCAAACCTCTCTTGATGAATTTCGTGGCGCGCCCTACATTCAAGTCGATGCGCGTGTGACGCGCCCGTTCAAGCTCAACGAACGCTTCACCGTTTTGCCGTTCATCGAATTTTTCAACTTGTTCAATCGCAATAATCCCGGCGCGAACTACGTTACGAACTTGGCTGCGCTGCCGACTCCTGTGAATAACCTTGCCAACGCTACGGCCCTATGCACGAATCCTCCTGCATGCACGAATATGCAACCGATTATGAACCTCAACCAATTGCGTGTTCCAGCGGGTGGACTTGGTGACTTTTTCGGGCCGGGAACGACCGTAGGAATTCCGTTCGCAGCGCAAATCGGAGCACGACTGACGTTTTAAGCGAGGACCAAGAAGCTTGCGAGTTGACCTTCCGTTGCGCAAATGACGAGTGACAGAAAAAAACAGGCACGTTATGCTTTGCCGTGTCCCTGCATGAGGCGGGCTTCCTCTTTCTAGCGGCGCTGGTCGCCGGCACTATCAATTCCGTGGCAGGAGGAGGCAGCTTTATCTCCTTCCCTGCGCTGCTTTTCGTACGGATCGCGCCGATTTCAGCAAACGCGACAAACACAGCCGCGATGTGGCCGGGTACGATTGCCAGCACAGTGGCGTACTGGCGCGAAATGAGCCAGCCGCAAGTGCGCAAGGTATTACCCCCGCTGCTTCTGACGGGATTTGTCGGAGGCGTAATTGGCGCAACCGTTCTTCTGAAAACACCTCAGGCGACATTCATGAAAATGGTGCCGTGGCTGCTGCTCGGCGCGACACTGCTGTTTGTCGCGAGCGGCAAGATTACGGCGTGGGTGCGCGCACAGGGCGATCACGGAAGCCGACGGCGCGCACTCTTTTTCGCGGGGCTGGCGCTCGAACTGGTGATTTCGATTTACATCGGATATTTCGGCGCCGGAGCCGGAATCCTTGTGCTTGCGATGCTGGCGCTGCTTGATGTCGGCAATATTCACGCAATGAATGGACTGAAATCGCTGCTGGTCAGCTCGGTCAATCTCGTTGCGCTGGCGCTGTTTATCCGCGCGCGCGTCGTTGTGTGGCCGGAAGCGGTCGTGATGCTCGTGGGAGCGGCCATCGGAGGATACGGCGGCGCGTATTATGCGCAAAAGGTTGATCCCGTACTCATTCGCCGGTTGGTGATCGTGATCGGATTTGGCATGTCGGCGTATTTCTTCATTACTCAGTTCGCCTAGCGCAATCGAGTTCTCCTCTCGCCTGAATAATAGCGCAACTCCGCGTGGAACATTCTCGGCGCCTCCTACGTATTGACATTCGATAGGAAGGCGCGCTAACGTACGCAGAGATACAGACCGTCTATAGGAGGTGAGATGGGCCGCTCGCAAACGGAACTGCTGCAAGGCACGCTCGACATGCTGATTTTGAAGGCTCTTGCGCTCGAGGAAATGCACGGCTTGGGAATTTCGCGCCGCATCGAGCAAGTGACGAAGGGCACCTTCCAGGTGAAACCAGGTTCGCTCTTCCCCGCGCTACATCGCATGGAGGAGGAGGGCTGGCTCGAATCGTCGTGGGGCGAATCGCAAAACAATCGGCGCGCGAAGTATTACCGGCTCACGAAGAAGGGCCGCCGCCAACTCGAAAGCGAAACAGAACGGTGGGGCCGGATTTCGCTAGCGATTGAGCGCGCGCTAGAGGCTTAGGCGAGGTTCGCTATGTGGCTGAGGAATGCAGTTAGGAATTGGCGAAGCAGGCGACGAACGGACGCAGAGCTTGACGAGGAAGTACGCGGGTACGTCGAGATGCTGGCCCAAGAAAAAGTGCGTGCAGGCGTCGATTCTAAGGCAGCGCGACGGGAGGCGAAAATGGAACTCGGCGGAGTGGAGCAAGTGAAGCAACAGACGCGCGAAGTGCGCGCTGGGCATTTTCTCGAGACGCTCTGGCAAGACATCCGCTACGGCGTGCGCATGCTGCAGAAGAACCCGGGCTTTACACTCGTCGCCGTAATTACGCTCGCGCTCGGTATCGGGGCGAACACGGCGATCTTCAGCGTAATCAATTCCTTGATGTTCAAGCCGCTTCCTGTAAAGGCTCCGCAGGAATTGGTGGATGTGTATAACACGCCGCCAAAGGATGAGGCGGTCTTGCAATACATCCCGCTCGCCTATCCAGATCTTGAAGACTATTGGAGTCAGAGCAAATTGCTCTCGGGATTTCTGGGCTACGCGCCGGCACCGGTCGCCTTAGAACGTGCGGGTGACAGCGAGATGGTTCCCGCAGAAGAAGTCACCGGGAATTACTTCCATGAACTTGGAGTGCGAATGCGGCTGGGGAACGGCTTCAATGAAGCTCAAGATCGCGTAACCGGAACCGATGCGGAAGCCATACTCAGCTACGCGATGTGGCAAGGCCAATTCGCAAGTGACCCCAATATCATCGGAAAAACGATTACGCTCAATGGACATCCGATGACCGTGGCTGGCGTCGCGCCGTGGGATTTCCACGGTTTACTGCGTGGCGTCGCGCCGAAACTATGGATACCGATTTCCATGGATTCGGTATTGCATTTGGGGAACCCGGTCAAGGATCGCGGAAGCCAGTGGCTTTTTTCCATGGCGCGGCTGAAGCCCGGCGTATCCGTCAAGCAAGCGCAGGCTGAGCTACAGGCAATCGCGGAACGATTGATAAAAGCGTACCCCGACTCGAACAAAGAAAGAAATGTCGCGCTCTTGCCGGCAAGCCAAGTGAAGATCATTCCGGAAGCCGACAAGGTGGTCTCCGCAACGTCGGTCGTCCTTCTGGGATTTGCGGGGCTGATCCTGTTGATCGCATGCGCGAATATAGCAGGCATGCTGATGGCGCGGGCGACGGAACGGCGAAGGGAAATCGCGATTCGCTCGGCGCTCGGCGGCGGGCGCTTCAGGTTGGTGCGGCAACTGTTGACTGAGAACTTGCTGCTGTCAGTACTCGGCGGCGGCGCGGCGCTGGTGATCACGTCGCTTTTGGACAATGCGCTGTCGCAGGCATTGATGAATCTCAATACATCTCTGCCGGTTGGGTTCGGCCTCACGATTGACATCGATTGGCGCGTACTGGCATTTGCGGCGATGGCGGTTCTGGGAACGACATTCTTGTTTGGGCTGATTCCGTCGTTGAATACCTCGAAGCGAGGCTTGACCGAAGCGCTCAAAGAAGAAGCAGGTGCAACGACTGGATCGCGCGGCAAACATCGACTGTTGAACGCATTAGTCGTGGGCCAACTGACGATTTCTCTCACCCTGCTAATTTGCGCCGGGCTTTCTCTCAGAAGCTTGTGGAACGCGTCACGAGTGAATCCTGGATTTGACCCATCGGACATGGCAACGGCGAGTTTCAATTTGTCGCTCGCCGGATATGATGCGCCAAAGGCCAGTGCCTTCTATGAGCGCCTCACTCCACGCATTCTGGCGTTGCCTGGGGTAACGAGCGCGAGCGAAGCCGACCGGCTGCCGCTGACATTCATAGATCAAATCAGCGGATATGCTCCAGGGGGCCCCACCCAACCGAAAACCCCAATCACGACCGCAACTGTGAACACCGATTACTTCAAAACAATGAGAATTCCGATTCTGAGGGGGCGCGCATTCGACGATCGAGACAACCCGAAATCGCCGCCCGTCTTAATTGTGAATGAGACACTGGCGAAGCGATTCTGGCCGCGGCAAGATGCTATCGGTAAAGTCGTTTCACATGCAGGGAAAAACTATCAAGTCGTCGGTGTCACTGCGAACGGGAAATACATCACGCTCGGAGAATCGCCGCGGCCGTTTGTGTATCTGTCTATGCGTCAGGCCGAAATCCCGGACCGAATCCTTATCGCGCGAACCATGGGCAATCCAACGGCAGCACTGACATCGATTCGGCAGATCGCGAAGGAGATCGACCCAAACATACCACTGACGAATCTCGAAACGGTGCAGCAGGCGACGAGCGTATCGCTGCTGCTCCCACGGGCAGGCGGAGCTGTCTTCGGGCTGTTCGGTCTGCTGGGATTGATTCTGGCGTCGATGGGGCTGTACGGCGTCATCGCTTACACGGTGGCACAGCGAACGCATGAAATTGGAGTCCGAATGGCGCTGGGAGCCAATCCGAGGCAGATTGCGCAGCTCGTCATGCGACGAGGTTTGGTCATGATTCTGAGCGGCATCGTGCTGGGGTTGGCCTGCGCATTCGCGCTGACGCGTGTTCTTTCGATCATGCTGTACGGAGTCAGCGCGACCGATCCGCTGACATTTGCGGTGGTGGTAATTGCACTGATGCTGGTTGGCGCGCTGGCGTGCTATGTGCCGGCGCGGCGGGCGATGCGGGTCGATCCGATGGTCGCGCTCAGGTACGAGTAGGGAGGTTGGAAATGCAACCGAAGCATTGGCTGTACACGATTCCGTTACGATTACGGTCGTTGTTTCGCTGGGCGCAGGCGGACCAGGAACTGGACGATGAGCTGCGCGACCACCTTGAACGGAAAACCGAGGAATACGCCGCCCAAGGGATGACGCAAGCAGAGGCGCGCCGTCGCGCGCGCCTCGACCTGGGCGGCATCGAGCAGACCAAGGAGAAATGCCGCGATGCGCGAGGCGTAAATTGGGTTCAAGACCTGATTCAGGATTTGCGGTACGGATCGCGTACGTTGCGGCAAAACCCGGGATTTACAGCAGTTGCCCTGCTGGCAATCGCCTTAGGTGTCGGAATCAACGTCGGAATCTTCTCAGTGTTGAACGGGGCCGCGCTGCGCCTTTTGCCCATTCCGCGCGCGGAACAGATCGTCAGTGTGAATGAGATCTTTCACGGAAAATTTACTCGCCACCAGCACGACGGGTCCGACATGTTCTCCTACGCGGAATATCTGAACTATCGGAATCACAATCACGTCTTTTCGGGATTATTGGCCTATGAGCCCTTTGTCGGTGCAACTCTTGGCGGCGGCAAGATGCAGGAGCTTTCGGGGGCGGTAACTTCCTGCAACTATTTCAATGTTTTGAACGAACATCCTGTGCTGGGGCGCGGTTTTGTGGATTCCGATTGCGCCGCTCCCGGCGCGAGCGCTGTCGTGGTCATTAGCGATGACTTATGGCGAGCCGCGTTCGCCGCGGATGTGTCACTCGTGGGCAAGACCATCATCCTAAATCGCACGGAATATACCGTGATTGGAGTTGCACCGCCCGGGTTTAGAGGCACGGAACCGTTCCCGAGCTCATTTTGGGCGCCCATAACCATGTCAAAAGCGCTGGAACCGGGGCGCGATCGTCTAGCGGACGACGATTTGAGCTGGCTGGCCTTGCTCGGGCGAGTGCAATCGGGTGTGACGATGGAGCAGGTGCGCGCAGATCTTGGCGTGATTGCTGGCCGGAATGACCAGCTCCACCCCGGACGCACTACCTCTCTGGCGATCCATAGAGCAACATTTTTCAACAGACAAATGGAGCGGGAGATCCTGGCCCCCGTCACATATGTAATCCTCGCGGCGTTTGGATTGGTGCTGCTGGTGGCGTGCGCGAATGTGGCCAATCTCTTGCTCGCTCGAGCATCCACGCGACAGAAAGAAATCGCGCTGAGGCTATCTATCGGCGCCAGCCGCTGGCGTCTGGTGCGGCAATTGTTGACGGAGAGTCTCCTGCTTTCCTTGATTGGTGGCGTACTGGGATCGCTGCTTGCGTTCTGGTCCTTCACAGGTATCACTCAGTTTGCGATCTCTCACCTGCCACATGAGTTCTCCACTCTTACGGTGAATGTTGCTCCCGACCTGCGAGTGCTGGCGTACGCCCTGACCATAACCCTTCTGACTGGGATCCTGTTTGGTGTGATCCCGGCTTTGCAAAGCTCGCGGCTCGACCTGAACACCGCGCTAAAAGAGGATAGCGCTCATTCAGGTCTCGGGAAAAAGAGCGGGCGGCTGTTGCGCGGCGCTTTGGTCGGCACGCAAGTCGCCGTGTGCATGATTCTGCTGCTGGCGGCTGGATTGCTCCTGCGCGGACTCTACCAGGCGCAAACAGTTGACCCTGGATTTGAAATCAAGGGCGTTGCGAGCATGTTTCTGGATCTCGAGACCCAAGGCTACGATGCAAATCGCGCATCCGTCTTTATGCGTGAATTGCAAGAGCGCAGCGCAGGCCTTCCCGGTGTGATCGAAGTTGCGCAAGCCGAGTGCGCTCCGCTAAGCCACGACTTTAGTGGAGGCACGTTCTCAATTCCCGGCCGACCCGAAGTTGGAATGCTATACAACCACGTTTCGCCAGAATATTTTTCCCTCCTCGGCATTCCTATTGTGCGAGGCCGCGGCTTTCTACCGGGGGAAACGTACTACGCTCCAGGAGTGATCGTCTCAGAGAGTACAGCGCGGCAGCTTTGGCCCGGCGAAGATCCGTTGGCGAAAACGTTGCGCGATAGCAACAGCGGCCGTGAGTATACGGTTATCGGGGTCGCGAAAGATGCGCAAGTCGGACATCTTGGCGAGCTAAAGGAGGCCTACCTCTATTTCGCAACGGGGCCACAAATTGATCTGCGCGTTTACATGCTGGCTCGCTACGCAGGAGACTTTCCCGGGACCGCAAAAGGCATTCGCGAGGCCGTGCGATCGCTCGACAAAGACATGCCCGTTGGCGCTACTGCTTACGTGGCTGGCATTACGAGACTTGAGGACTACCTTGAAGTTTGGCGCAAGCCCTCGCGCATTGTGGCTGCGCTTTCGGGAGCGCTTGGCGCCTTGGCACTGATACTCGCCTCGATCGGAGTATACGGGGTGGTGTCTTACAGCGTAAGCCGATGCGTGAGGGAGATCGGCATCCGCATGGCTCTCGGCGCTGATGTGGGTCAAATTATGAACCTCGTGCTGCGGCAGGCGATGTGCCCAGTCCTGGTCGGCGGACTCGTCGGGGTAGCAGGATGCGCCGCCGTGGGCGGAGTGCTCTCCAGCATGCTTTTCGGCGTAAGCGCGCACGACCCAATAGCATTCGTTTCGGTCCCTTTGATCCTGCTGATCGTGGCCTTGGCAGCAAGCTATATTCCAGCTCGTCGCGCCACGCACGTCGATCCGATGGTGGCGTTGAGATACGAGTGATCACTGAGCGTCAAAACTTTTGACAAATACTGTCGACTGTTGAATCAATGGCATCCCTCTTGTTCGCGAGGACTTGCTGAAAAGCCCCTGCCCACAATCCAGACGAGATCTTCTAGGTGGTTAAAGTTGAACGGCTATCCCGGAAAAATGGAAAAATTGAAAAGAACAGAATTCATACGATTTTGGGCAAGCCAGCGAGCGCCCGTCACTGAATCCTGTACGCTACGTAGTTTCGCGCCAACTTTCTAGCGATCCACTTCTTCACTTCGAGACTTGCTGATTTCATTCAGGCCAGGTTGGGAAACGGACACTTCACTTTTCTCTGCACCCGCATATGACACTATGATTTTCTGGAAGCAAAACATGAGAATGTAGTTTCAGAAGCGCTTGAGTACAAAGGATTTGGCTCCCCGGGCTAGATTCGAACTAGCAACCCTTCGGTTAACAGCCGAATGCTCTACCGTTGAGCTACCGGGGAACGCGCAACGCGCTTGTTTTCATTCTATTACAAGAAACGGAATCCGTCATGACCTTTCGGTGTCCAGCCGAATGCTCAACCCGATTGAACTGCTTTGGATCAT
>DATFQU010000248.1:0-2497 GCA_035264005.1 Candidatus Acidiferrales bacterium | reverse complement strand
GCGCCGTTTGCGAGCCGCTCGATATTCTTTTCGGCCTCGGCGTCCGAGCCCAACTCGCGGTTTTGCGCCCTAAGAACTTCAACCACAGCGTTGCGAATTGCGGGATCAAGAGCGACTTCTTTTGCCGCGGCGCGAATTCCTGCCTCATCTGGCGCATGGCCATAGAACTGCTTCACGCGTTCAAAATCATCATTGAATGAAGCGAATAGCTTTGTCGTCTGAGGGATTTCGGAGAAACGAAGACAGTCGCACTCCATGGAGCATGTGATGATACACGGCGCGTTCGGTTGCAGCAACCGCGGCGCGCGAGCATAAAACAGCTTCTCATATTGTGCTAATGTTATACGGACAGTAGCAGTCGTAGTAGGGAGTGGCCTTGCGATTCCGCTACCTATATCCATCGATCGTTCTCGTACTTGCTGTGTCCTCTTTGTTGCTCCGTTCTTCTGCTCAGCGGAAAACGGCGACGCTGTCCATTTCTACTCGGCTCGTCGAAGTCAGTGTTGTCGTCGATGACAAAAAGGGCCACCCGGTGTCTGACCTGGCCCAAGACGACTTCCATATTTTCGATAAAGGCCACGAACAGAAAATCGTGCAATTTCAATTCGTCAGCAGTTATGCGGTACCGGCCGCGCCACTTAACCTGCCGCCGAACGTTTACACTAATCTGCCCGCACAACAGAGTGTCTCTCCCAACAACGTAACGATTATTCTGCTGGACCGCCTGAACACGGATTTTATCGATCAGTTCTGGTCGCGGCCGCAAATCATTAGGTATTTGCAGCACATCCAGCCACGAGACCGCATCGCGCTTTACGTTTTAGGTCCTGACCTTACCGTTCTTCACGATTTCACGAGCGACGCATCGAGCCTCGTCGCCGCATTGCACGGCCTTCAAGGCAGGCGCCCACCCCAAATGGAACAGGCCGCCATCCCGGATCCAGAAAAAAATCCAGCAGTGCAACAGCTACAGGCGGCTGCAGGTAGTGGCCCACCCTCCGCCCAGGCTGTGAGGCTCAATGAATTGATAACTTTTCTGAATGACGCGAACAATCAGGATGTCGGCGCCAACCTTGACGACCGTGTTCGCTTGACGTTAGGGGCTTTCAGCGCGATTGCTGAACACGTCGCCGGTTTTCCAGGGCGAAAAAATCTGTTGTGGGTTTCAGGCGACTTTCCTATCCAGTTCGATGCCGACATTGGAAAACTGCCAGGACACCAGCATCGCGACTACGGCGACGCCATTGAGCGTGCAACACAGCTTTTAAGCAGCGCCAATGTTGCGGTCTACCCGGTGGACGTCCGCGGCCTGATTCCCGAGAACCTCGGCACAAGCGCCCCAATGTTGTCTTCTCGCCGGGACGCCGTCATCGCTACGGTTCCCCAGAGCTTGGACCCCAGCGAGATCGCTACCGTAAATGCCATAGCGCACAACACTGGCGGCCGTGCGTTCTTCAATACAAATGACATCGAGAATTCGATTGCGCAGGCCGTCGATGATGCACGAACCAGTTATACCCTGGGCTATTACCCCGACAACGCTGAGTGGAACGGCGAATTCCACGAAATCGCTGTGAAGGTGGATCGCCCGAATGTGAGTGTTCGCGCACGCTCGGGGTACTTGGCTACACGCTCCAGCCCCTTGAAAGTGAAAGATGAGAACACGATTCTCGCCCAGATTGCTTCCAGCCCTCTGGAATCCACAGGATTGACCGTATTCGCAAAACTCGCTCCCGCACCGCCCGGCGGCACACATGATTCTGCAACGGCATTCTTGAATGTTGACCCTCGCGGTTTAGCGTTGAGTCTCGTGAACGGACACTGGAAGGGGCGGGCGATCGCGGCATTTATTCAACTTGATGCGAAGGGAGTTCCGCTCGGCAATGGCATCGCGGAGCAAACCATTGATATGGACCTATCGCCCGAAACTTACAGAAGCCTCATGCGCAGCGCGCTGAAGCTCCAGAAACAACTCACGCTCGAGCGGAACGCCGCCGAGCTATGCATCGTTGCAATCGACGAAACCACAGGGAGGGCAGGGTCAGTTCATATTCCCATTGTCAAAGACCGCCGCAAGCCACAACCCAAATAGACAGTGCCCGAGGAAGTGGATCTGTTAGACAGCAGCCACAGTTGACTTCATACTCGCGACAATGGCTTCAATTTCCGGTTTCGCGGTATCGCTGACTGGCAAAAGCGGTAGCCGAGGGATACCACCATAGTATCCGAGTAAATCCATGGCCGACTTGAGACCTGCGATCCCGAAGTTCGTCACCAGACTTGCCGCCGGGGCAATTGCCTGCTTCTTGATTTGACTCACGCGGTCGCTCTCGCCTCTCCGCGACGCTTCGTACAAATCCACGCACGCTTCCGGCACGACGCACGCAATCGCGAGAACTGCACCAACCGCGCCCGCTTCGAGCGTCTCAGCAAGGGTGAGCGCAGATCCTGTCATCGCGTTAAATCCCTTTGGCGCCGACGCCACGATGTCTTTCAT
>DATFQU010000247.1:0-29121 GCA_035264005.1 Candidatus Acidiferrales bacterium | reverse complement strand
CTCCGTTCCGCGTTGATTCGTTCGCCGAAGTTTCGGAGCAACCATCTTATTTCAAGCGTGAAGTTTTCCAGTACAACCAGATGAATTGGTGGCAGCTTCGGAGTTACATCGGCAGCTTGCAGAAGGCTGGATTCGAAACGTCTCGCCTGTCTGTCGAATGGTACAAGAAAATTGCGTTTCCGTTGATCGCCACGATTATCGTATTTCTTGCGATACCGTTCTCGCTGCTTGTCGGTACGCGGGGAGCCGTCGGCGGAATTGCGCTGGCGGTCGGTATTGGAATCGCGTATTGGTCAATCGCAGCGCTTTTCGAGGCATTCGGTGCGGTGGGGCAGTTACCGCCATTCTTAGCGGCGTGGGCCCCCGATGCGATCTTTGCGTTTGCCGGGTTGTACTTCTTCTTGAAGATGCCTACTTAGGGCAGCTGCTGCTTTCTTCGCAGCTTCAGGAGCGTGCCCGCACCCTCTTTTTGGCCGATTTTTCTTCGAGGACGGCTTGCGCTGCTGCTAATCTGGAAATTGGCACGCGAAAAGGCGAGGCACTCACATAGTTCATTCCGACCCGGTGGCAGAACTTGACGCTTTGTGCGTCACCCCCGTGCTCTCCGCAGATGCCGACCTTCAAGTTCGGTCGTGTCTTTCTCCCGCGCTCGATCGCCCATTGGATCAGCGGTCCAACGCCTTCCTGATCGAGCGTTTGGAACGGATCGCCGGTAAAAATCCCTGCCTTCTTCTCGTCCACATACTCGGGAAGGAATCTGCCCGCGTCGTCGCGAGAGAGGCCCATGATAGTTTGCGTGAGGTCGTTTGTACCGAATGAAAAAAATTCGGCCACCTCGGCAATTTGATCTGCGAGCAAAGCGGCTCTAGGAAGCTCGATCATCGTGCCAACCAAATATTGAAGTCTTACTTTATGCTCGGAAATAATAGCGTCTGCTACTTTCCGCGTCTCCTCTTCGAGGATTTTCAGCTCCTTCTTCGCCATGACCAGCGGATGCATAATCTCAGGAAACACTTTAATTCTCTTTTTTTGGCATTCAATCGCCGCTTCAATGATCGCGCGCACCTGCATCTCAAGAATCTCAGGATATGTAATCGCGAGCCGACAGCCGCGATGGCCAAGCATGGGGTTCGCTTCGTGCAATTGTTCGACCCGGCGCACCACAGTTTCGAATGGCACGCCAATTTTCGTTGCCAGCTCCTCCTGCTGGTTTCGTTCATGCGGGACAAATTCGTGAAGCGGAGGGTCAATCAGACGAATTGTCACCGGAAAACCATCCATCGCTTCAAAAATCCCGATGAAGTCCCGCCGCTGAAATGGCAAAAGTTTATCGAGCGCTCGTTTCCGGGCTTCGCGCGTGTCGGCAATGATCATTTCCTGGATCGCGAGTTGCCGTTCGACGCTCTTCTCCGGCTGCTCGAAATCCTTAAAGAACATATGCTCCGTGCGGCACAGCCCGATACCCTCCGCGCCCATCTCTCTCGCGCGCCGTGCATCAAAGGGGGTGTCCGCATTCGTACGCACTCCTAGGCGTCGCGTCTTGTCGGCCCAACCCATCACAATCGAATATGCCTTTGAAGGCTCCGGACGCGCGAGTTGGATTTGCCCCTCGTAGACCGTCCCTTCGCTCCCGTCCAGCGTCAGCCAATCACCCTGAGAAATGGTGTGCCCGTTCACTTGCATCAATTGCTTTGAGTAGTCGATTTGCAGCACTTCGCACCCCACTACGCAGCATTTTCCCCATCCACGCGCGACCACTGCAGCATGGCTCGTTTTGCCGCCCGTCGCCGTAAGAATTCCCTGCGCGACGTGCATCCCGCCAACGTCCTCCGGGCTCGTCTCGCGCCGAACAAGAATCACCTTCTCACCGCGTGACGCCCATTCTTCTGCCTCATGTGCGCTGAAAACTGCCTTCCCGCTGGCCGCTCCTGGCACCGCGTTCACACCGGTGGCGATCTTCCGTTTCGCGAGATCGTCCTTCTTTGTCGCAGGATCGATAATCGGATAAAACAACCGCTCAACGTCGTCCGGCTGTATTCGCTGAATTGCCTCTTCGCGGGTGATCAGTCCTTCATTCGCCATATCCATGGCAATACGAAACGTGGCTGCAGGTGAGCGCTTTCCTGTCCGCGTCTGGAGCATGTACAGCTTTCCATCTTCGACCGTAAACTCGAGGTCCTGCATGTCGCGATAATGGCGCTCGAGTGTCTTTCGCACGCCTTCAAGTTGTTTGTAAACTTTCGGCATCCGCTTCGTCATCTCGCCTAACTGCATCGGCGTGCGAATGCCAGCCACGACATCTTCTCCTTGGGCGTTGATCAGAAAGTCGCCAAAGAAATCTTTTTCGCCCGTCGAAGGATCCCGCGTAAAGCAAACGCCAGTGCCCGAATTATCGCCCGTATTTCCGAACACCATTTGAACGACATTCACCGCCGTGCCCAACAGCCCGGTGATTTTCTCGACTCGCCGATATGTGACCGCCTTCTCACCCATCCACGATTCAAACACAGCGCCAATCGCACCCCACAACTGCTCCTGCGGATCTTCGGGAAATGGCTTACCTGTCTTTTGCTTAAAGTAATGTTGATACTCAGAGACCAGTTTCTTCAGCCCATCAGCGGGAATCTCAGTGTCGTCCTTGACCTTCAAGTTATTCTTTAGGTCACGCAACTTCTCTTCGAGCTCATCTTTGGGCAAGCCGATCACGACGCTGGAGTACATCTGCACAAATCGTCGATACGCATCGTACGCAAATCGTTCATTGCCCGTCTTCCGCGCGAGACCTTCGACCGATTGCGAGTTCAATCCCAGATTCAATATCGTTTCCATCATCCCCGGCATGGACCGCGCCGAACCAGATCGCACACTGACCAAGAGAGGGTCTTTCGCATCTCCGAGTTTCTTCTTTGTGGCCTTTTCGAGGCGCGCGAGATTTGCGCTCACCTGCGCCGCCAATTCCTTGGGGTACTTTTGGTCATGCTTGAAATAGAAGTCGCACGCTTCGGTGGAAATGGTGAATCCTGCCGGAACCGGCAGTCCAATTCGGGTCATCTCGGCCAGGCCAGCTCCCTTGCCGCCGAGGACTTCCTTCATTTGCCCGTTGCCTTCTGCTTTTCCTGCCCCGAAAAAGTACACGTATTTCACTTGAGCCTTCTCCTTTGCCAAATCTCCTTGCGACCTAAATCACGGCATGTCGGCGAGTCGACATCCCTCGCAACGCCACGGCTTCGCTTAACTCTTACTTTCCTCAGCCGCGATCTCTGCAAAATCCGCTATCGTTGAAAATTCCTTAAGCAAATTTGCGAGCAGCGCCAAACGATTTCTTCTGACAGCCCCGTCGTTATCCATCACCAGGACGTCGTCAAAGAATCGGTCAACCGTGGGCCGCAACTCAGAGATCGCTTCAAGCGCCTCTTTATATTTCCCTGCTCGCTTATGTTTCCCCGCGCGCTCCGCCAGCTCTTGCGACTCCCGATGCAATAGCCGCTCCGCCTCCATCCGAAGCAACTCAGCATCAACTGTTCCCGCATGTTTTCCATCCATTCCAGCCTTTTCTAGTATCTTTCGAATGCGACGAAACGCAACAGCCAGCGGCTCGAAATTGCTCGAATGCCGCATCGCTCTCAGCGCAAGAATCCGGTTGCGGACGTCTATCAAGTCATCCGCGCTAGCGGCCATTGCCGCATTCACCTCGTCATAGGCAAATCCGTATTTCTCACGAAATAAATACTTCGCGCGCTCCGAAATGAAGCCCAGTACTCGGTTCTCCATTTCAGAAGTCAATTCAAGTTTCGGAGGATGTATGCTCAAGCCATGCGCCGCGATTGAGACGGTAGCAGAGAGCGACAACGGTAGATTTTTCTCCAGTAAAATATGAACTACTCCGGATGCGGCTCTTCGTAGCGCGAAAGGATCACTGGAACCGGACGGTATGATTCCAACACCGAAACAGGCCACCAGCGAGTCGATTTTGTCTGCGATCGAAACCGCGCATCCAGTCAAGTTACGCGGGACCGTGTCCTCAGTGCCGACCGGTCGGTAATGGTCGTAGACTCCCCACGCGACCTCTTCATCTTCTCCTTGAGCTCTGGCGTAGAGACCTCCCATGATTCCCTGCAGCTCGGTAAACTCGCGCACCATCTCAGTCGCGAGGTCGCACTTCGCGAGTTGCGCCGCGCGGTCCGCCGCACCCACATCGGCCCCATGGACTCCGGCGTCGAACCAGTTACGCGCTGTCTTTCGCGCAATTTCGCGCATACGTTCAGTCTTGTCGCGGTAGCTCCCCAAGCGCGATTCAAAGGTGATGTGCGCAAGCTTTTCGGTGTAGTCGGCCAGGCGACACGTCTGATCCGACTGCCAGAAGAATTCGGCATCCGCCAACCGGGCGCGCAACACTTTTTCGTGACCGCGCCGGACGAGCCCTGCCCGGTCTCTGTCCAGATTGATTACAGCGAGAAAGTGAGGCGCAATTTCGCCGCCGCGACCTTCGACGGCAAAATACTTCTGATGGTCGCGCATAACTGTAACAATCACTTCAGATGGCAATTCAAGGTATCGCGCGTCGAAGTCTCCGCGTATCACCGTCGGATATTCGTTCAAGTATGTTACGAGATCCAGAAGTGCAGTATCTTGGTGAACAACCCACTTTGCTTTAGCCGCGACAGCTTGAATTTCACGCTCAATCTTTTTGTGTCGTTCCGCGGGATCAACTAGAACGAAGTTTTGTCTGAGTCTCGTCAAGTAGTCCTTTGGCCCTGTTACGTGGATCTTCGAACGTCCAAGAAACCGATGTCCTTCGGTCGCATCACTCGAAACCACACCCTCGAACTTGAACGGAATCAGTTTAGCGTCGAGTAGGGCAACGATCCAGCGCACCGGGCGGATAAATCTTGCGCCCATCCTTCCCGTCCAATACATCGACCGCGGAAAACTCAACTCTCTGATAGCACGCGGCAGCGCTTCCGCCAGAATTTCTCGCGCTGTCTTTCCGCGAATCAGCAGTCTCGCCGCAAGATATTCCCCGCGCGGGGTCATGGCCGTGTACAACGCGGAAACGGGAACTCCCTGCTTTTCCGAAAAGCTTTCAGCGGCACGAGTCGGCTGGCCGACATTATCAAAAGCCACGGATTTGGGTGGACCCAATATTTCCTTTTTTTCATCTGCCTGCGAAAGCAGAATCGCATTCGACATTGCCACCAGCCGTCGCGGCGCAGCATAAACAGAAATGGGTGCAACGAGAAGTCGATGAGTTTCTAAGACTTTCTCAAGTATCTCCTTAAGTTCCGCCGCGGCCTTCGGTAGCAACCCCGCAGGGATTTCCTCGCACCCGATCTCGAACAAAAAGGTCGCGCGATCCTTCATTTGCGCACCTGGTCAGACGCGTCTCTGCCGGTCGGCAAAAATTCAGCCCACCCATTTGCCGCACAATAGTCGCGCGCGATCTGACATGAGAGCGTTCGTACTCTGGCGATCAATGCAGCGCGCTCTGTCGTTGACACAGCTCCTCGCGAGTCAAGTATGTTGAAGAAGTGCGAGCATTTCAGGCAAAAATCATACGCGGCTAGGATCGGCGCCTTTCGCTTCCCTGCAGATTCCGCGCTGTGGTCGCGCCGGGTCAAGATCGACTTCGCTTCCTTCTCACACAAATCAAACATCTCGCGCGTCCGCTTCGCATCGGCCCACTCGAAACTGTATGCTGAGAATTGTTTCTCTTCCGGCAACCGAATATCTCCATAGCTCTCATTGCCAGACCATCGCAACTGAAATACGCTGTCGACGTCCTGAAGGAATACTGCAATGCGCTCCAAGCCGTACGTCAGTTCGCACGAGACCGGATCCAAGTCCAGTCCGCCGGACTGCTGGAAATACGTGAACTGCGTAATTTCGAGTCCGTCGAGGAGAACTTGCCAACCCACGCCCCAAGCACCGAGTGTCGGAGACTCCCAATTGTCCTCCTCAAAACGAATATCATGTTCCTTCAAGTTAATTCCCAGGGCTTTCAAGCTGTTCAAGTAAAGACCCTGTACGTCATTCGGCGACGGTTTAAGTATCACTTGAAGCTGCGTGTGCTTATACAACCGGTTGGGGTTCTCGCCGTAACGTCCATCGGCTGGCCGTCGGCTTGGCTGCACGTAGGCCACACGATAAGGGTTTGGTCCGAGTACACGAAAAAAAGTTTCTGGATGCATTGTGCCGGCACCGACTTCCACGTCATACGGTTGCTGAATCACGCAGCCCTGCGCAGACCAATAAGCCTGCAGCTTGAAAATCAAATCTTGAAACGAAAGACTGCCATGGTTAGCTGGCTTAATGTTGTTCTTTAACGCGATTTTTGTTTTCGTCCGTGGCATTTATGCCGTCTCCAACATTTCTCGTGCTTTCAACTTGCGTTCGATCTGATGTTCGACAAGATCCAACAGGTACCCAGTAAGCTCCCGCAGCGTCACGTCCGAAAATTCCTTCGGGTTCAACTTGTCGAGTCGTCCACTCAACATCTTGCGACCAACACTAATGGCACTCGCCGAGAGCCCCGTCATTCCAGCCGCGCGGCAATTTGGGCAAACAACTCCCGGAATTGCGGGATTCACGTACGCCATAGCCGCCAACTCAGAACCGCATCGCCCACAGCGCTCGAACGACCCCAGCCAACCTCCTAGCCGCACCGTCCACAGCACGAAGTAAGCGAGGGCTAGCTGCGTTCCCTGCCGGCGCTTGATCGTCTGCGCCGAAAGCAAAAGCAAACGAAATGATGGGTCTGCAGGTTCGCGGTCCGGAAGCACCGCTTCCGTAATTTCCGCCATGAGCGCCAGCGTCACGCCCGCTGAGTAGTCGCGGAAAGTTGTAACGAAGGACTCGATCAGGTCGCACTGACTGATCCGAACCAACTCGCGCGTCTCACGCTCAAAAAACCAGATGCGAACGTGCGACATTCGCTCAAGCGTCGCGCCAAACCGACTCTTCGTACGACGCGCACCTGCAGCCACGCCGCGAACGCGCCCCATGGTGCGACTCAGAAAGCTCACCAACCGGTCGGCTTCACCGAGCGGATAGCTCTGGAGAACAATCGCTTCGGATTCACGAAGTGGCATCGGCGTCGTGTCGGCGCGCCGACCGTTCTGCGCGCTTCAGCACGCTCGAATCGCGCGCAACGAAGCTAAACTTTCTATCACAGCACCGCATAAGGCGCAATCTGTCCGCAGTGAATTCCACCACATTTCGTTGCCGTCCCACCTTCTTCTTTTCAATCTACCCTCTCTCCACTAAAGTACGCTGATGCCTCAGCTCGCTCGTTTATCTGTGGTCGATGTCACCGGTGTAGGCATCAATGCGACGGACACAGTCATCGAGCTTTCACGCTTCCCTGATTTTAATTCGAAACTTGAGTTTTCGTCTGCTCGCGTATTCCCTGGTGGACAGGTCGCCAGTGCTTTAGTCGCATGCCGTCGTTGGGGACTGTCCGCGCGCTACATTGGGTCCGTTGGCGACGATTCTGCTGCCGCCTTACAGCGTCTGGAATTACGTGAACATAGAATTGAGTGCCACTTGATTCGCTTGCGCAACTGCCTGAGCCAGCTCTCCTACATTCTCATTGATGGCCGCTCGGGAGAGCGCACGATCCTCTGGAAACGCGACTCGCGCCTGACCCTACGCCCAAGACACCTGCGGCGACGTTGGATTGAGCGTTCGAAAGTGCTGCTGCTCGATGGACACGACGCAGTTGCTGCCGCGCAGGCCGCTCGCTGGGCGCGGGCTGCACGGATACCTGTGGTTGCTGATGTCGACAATCTGTACCCGGGAGTTGAAGCATTACTTGAATGCACTGATTACCTCTTCGCTTCGTTCGAGTTCCCTGTGCGTTTTCTCGGAAACTCTGATCCGTTCGTGAATCTCCCGCGGATTTCGCAGCGTTTTGGATGTAAGGTCACTGGCGTTACTCTAGGACACCTCGGAGCGCTCGCCTGGGATGGCGCACGATTCCATTACTGTCGAGGCTACCGAGTCAGGCCGGTTGACACAACAGGGGCCGGCGACATTTTCCATGCGGGCATTGTTTACGGGATCTCTAAAGACTGGGCTCTTGATGCGATACTTGAGTTCAGTTGCGCTGCGGCCGCTCTAAACTGCACTGCGCTCGGTGCCCGCGGCGGTATTAAATCTTTACCTGAGATTCGAAGCTTCATGCGGCATGCTCGCCGCTCCGAGCCCGCCTTCTCTCAAGAACGACTAGAACGCACTGCCAGTAACCAAAGCAGACATTCATGATTCCCTTGAAGAATCTTCGCCCTCGAGTTCATTTCCCATTCGTGACACTCGGGCTTATCGTCGCCAACTTCACAGTCTTCTTTTATCAGCTGTCTCTTTCCCCACGAGCACTCCAAGTTTTCATTACAACTTACTCTGTGATTCCTGCCCGCGTGCAGCTCGCCCTTGCGGGTTCACATTTTACTTTAACTCAGGGGTTCATTCCCTTCTTCACTTCGATGTTTTTGCACGCCGGCTGGCTGCACATTGTCGGCAATATGTGGTTCCTTTGGCTTTTCGGCCCCAACGTGGAAGATCGCTTAGGCCACTTTGCCTACCTTGGCTTCTATCTTCTCTGCGGGCTCGGGGCCGGCACCGCGCAAACGCTCTTCAGTTTGGGTTCGAGCATTCCTTCTCTCGGAGCGAGCGGGGCCATCGCCGGAGTACTGGGCGCTTACATTGTTTTCTACCCTTCGTCGAAGGTCTTCACTCTGGTTACTCTCTTCTTCTGGTGGTTTTTTGCACGCTTGCCCGCGGCGCTGTTTATCGGGCTTTGGTTCCTAGTTCAGTTTCTTAGTGGCCTAAGCTCGCTCGGCAGCGCAGCCAACGGAGGTGTTGCGTGGTGGGCCCACGTTGGTGGATTTTTGTTGGGGATGCTGCTTGTTTCAGGGATGCGCCGAAGCCAGCCTTACGATTCCTACGATTACTCTTAAATTTAAGCTCCTGCTCCGGCCAGTCCGCGCTTCGAAATGCGTTCGGCCATCCAGTCCCCCGCCTCGCGCGTGCCTAATTGCCCACCAAGGTCGACGGTCGTCTTTTTTTCGCGAACGGCAGCGCGCGCTGCGTCGCGAATCAATTCCGCTTCGCGTTCCAACTCCAAATACTCCAACATCATGGCACCCGCCAGCGCCGAGCCCATCGGATTCGCAGCATTTTTCCCTGCAATGTTGGGCGCAGAACCATGGATCGGCTCAAACAGTGACACCTTGCCGGGATGAATGTTCCCTGACGGCGCGAGGCCAAGCCCACCAGAAAGTTGCGCGCCCAAGTCGCTTGCGATGTCGCCGAACATATTGCAAGTAACAATCGCCTGAAACTGCGACGGATCGCGGACCAGTTCCATCATCAGCGTGTCGACAAACAGGTGCCGCGTCTCAACCTCTTTGTATTCTTCCTTCATTTCCTTCCACACACGCTGCCACAGTCCGTGCCCGTACGTCATTGCGTTCGATTTGTCGCTCATGCACACACGCTTCAGACCCTTGCGCCGCGCGTAATCGAGTGCGTAACGAATAATGCGCTCCACTCCCTTTCGCGTGTTCACATCTTCTTGCACGGCTACTTCGTCCGCGGTTCCCTGCTTGAAATTCCCTCCGACGCCTGCGTACGCGCCCTCTGTATTCTCCCGGAATACAATGAAGTTGACATCCTGCTCCGAGCGATCTCGCAACGGCGTCAGTCGCCGGTCAAATAGGGCGCATGGCCGGGCATTCACATAAAGGTCTAGCTTGAACCGCAGTCCCAAGAGGATGTCAGCCGCATGCTGATTCAAAGGCACACGCGGGTCGCCCACGGCTCCAAACAAAATGACATCAAAGTCGCGCTGCAGCATCTGCGGTGCGTCCGCTGGCAACGTGGTGCCGTCCTTGAGAAAACGATCTGCGCCCCAGTCAAAATAATTAAAGGAAAGCTCTTGCCCAGTGACAGCGCAGGCCGACTCTAGAACCTTTACACCTTCTGGGGTCACTTCCTTCCCGATTCCGTCGCCTGGTATCACGGCAATGCGTTTTGCTCGCGACATTTTTCACCTGAGGTTTTACTTTAAGAGCTGTTTGACAGGCTGCCCGCCGAAGTCTAACACAGCGACCTCTTCGTAATTGCTCACGCCCCCGCAGTTTCCGCCGGCACTACTTCCGTGCCGGGGCCAAACTCCGCCAAATAAACTCCCACCAAGATCAAGCATCCTCCCAAAAGCAGGGCGACTGTCGGCTTGTCGTGAAGGATCATCACGGCAAGAAGCGCCGCCAAGGGCGTCTCAATATATGTGAACACGGCCAGCCGCGACGCTGGCATATGCGCCAACGCCCAAAAGAAAATCAGATATGCGCCAATCGACGAAACTAGCACCGTGTAGGCAAGCCCCAGCCAGCCCACGGTTCCCACACTGCCCCAATTCAGACGCGCGGCCTCGCGGACCGTAAGCGGCAGCAAAAAAATTGCCCCGACCAGATTACAGAACGTGTTCATGGAAATCGTGTCGTACTGCCGCGCCACCTTTTTTGCCAGCACGGTGTACAGGGCGAATCCGGCCGTTCCACCCAGCGCGACTAGGTCGCCCACCCAAGTGCCGGCGTGCCCGTGCAGTTCGTCTCCCGCGACGAGGATGGCCACCCCCGCGAAGCACGTCGCCATGCCAACGATTTTCGCGCGAGTAATTTTCTCAAGCTTGTAAGCTCGAGCCAACAGTAAAACCAGAATTGGCCCCGTGGCTACAATGAGCGCTGAATGTGCGGCTGTCGTGTAATCAAGCCCCACGATGAACAGCCCACGATTGACTGCCACGCCCCAAAATCCCAGCACTACAAATGTCCAGAGGTCCTTACGGTTCAGTCGGGAGCGTTGCGGCTGTGCGAAGTAAATCGGCACCATCAATATCCCCGAAAGCTCGATGCGGAATGATGACAACGCCCAGGGGTTGATGTGGCCCAGTGTAATCTTGCCAATGATGAAGTTAAAGGACCACCCGAGCACCGTGAGCAGGACAAGCGTGTACAGCAGCACAGGATGGCGCGATTGTTCCACCGATTACGCGAGCACCTCGCTTCGAACCGTAACTTTCTCTATCCGTTCAAGTATCGGTTCATATCCGATTCCGGGACCGTTCGGCACTTTGATCGTTCCTTTAGGTGATACTTCAATTTCAGGTTCGACAATATCTTGCTTCCAGTAGCGCTTTCCCGCCGCAACATCGCCCGGAAGCGTAAAGTTCTCTAGAGTAGAAAGCGCGATGTTCTGCGCCCGACCGATTCCTGTCTCCAGCATTCCGCCGCACCACATGGGAATGCCGCTCCGCTGGCTCAGATCGTGAATTTTGCGCATTACAGTATGCCCGCCTACGCGGCCCATTTTCATATTGATGATTTTGCAGGCGCCGGTTTCAATCGCCGCCGCGGCGTGCTCGTATTCATGAATGCACTCGTCCAGGCATATCGGCGTCTTCAACTGTTTCTGCAACTTCACGTGGCTGTAAATATCGTCCCATCCCAAGGGCTGCTCGATCATCATCAGTCCGAATTCATCGAGCTGCTCTAGCAGAGTCACATCGTTAAGTGTATACGCCGAATTCGCGTCGGCCATCAGCCGAATCTGCGGCCAGCGCTTGCGGATGGCCTCGACATTCTTGACGTCCTTTCCCGGCTTGATCTTAACCTTGATTCTTTGGTACCCAGCCGCGAGCTCCTTCTCCACCGTTTCGAGCAATTGTTCTGCGGTAGGTTGAATGCCGATTGACACACCGCTTGCGATCTCCTGTCGCGTGCCTCCAAGCAGCTTCCATAGCGGGATGTTCTTCTGTTTCGCTTCCGCGTCCCAAACTGCCGACTCGATCGCCGCCTTCGCCATGTTGTGACCGCGAACGTGCCCTAGCATCTGGAAGACATCCTTTGCCGCATGGAATTCCTTGCCGCGCAGATCAGGCCACAAAAACTCACGCGTGATGATCCATGCCGTGTCGATATTCTCCGGCGAATAATATGGCTTTTCGTCAGCCACGCACTCGCCCCAGCCCGTCACGCCGCCGACTTTCACTTCTACCAGCAGAATTCGCCGCTCCGTTGTTGTTCCGAAGCTGGTTTCGAAACGCATCACCAACGGCATGCGAATCTCCCGCAGCGTCACCTGTTCAATGCGCATTGAGTCGCCTCTTCCCCGTAATTAATTTGTGGCAAGTTGTGCAGCTAACGCCCCTGCCTCCTCCAATATGTAGCTTGCTTCTTTCGGGCCGATTTCTAGCCCTGTGACTATGTAGCCCTTCTTCAAATACTCCAGAAACTGCCGCCGCATTTCGCTCTGCACCCGTTCCCCCGTCGATGGATCGCCCTGCTTTCGCGCGCTGATGTCCTGTGGAATCGTAATCCGCAGCGCACCTCCGCTGATTCGTGGAGCCTCTCCACGCATAATCGCATTCACTCGCGGAGAATCCAGATACCATTCCGCCACGAGCCGATCCGTTGGCAATCCCGCATGCAACGGGCTTTCGGTGACACCATAACAATTCGGGATATACCGCCTCACGACTGCTCCCAGCCGATTGATATTGAAATGCGCATTCTTCAATTCCAGTGGATCGAACGTCCACTCCACCAGATGAATCCCGCGTCCTAAACAATCGTTTCGCTGCGCCAGCTTCAGCATTCGCCCGATGCCGCGATCGCGGAATTCCGCGAGCACTGCCGTCATGTGAGAATGGATGATTGGCTTGCCTTCAAGTATTCCCACCAAGCCGAGTGTGAATCCAACCATCTGATTCCCCGCAAACGCTCCGAGTGTTTGCCCACCCGTTTCACGGGCCACTACGAAAAGCGGCACCGGGACTACCTGGTCTTGCCCCCAGGTGACTAACTGCAGCCGCTCGCACTCTTCATATTCTTCAAGCGTCGAGCAGTGCCGCACAGTAATCGGCAAACGTGCTACGCTCGAACCTTCGACTCGTTCCATAATCCTTCCATCTCCTCGCGAGAAACGTCGGCGAGCCGACGTTCACTCCCCGATGCCTCTTGTTCCATCCATCGAAATCGTTTGCAGAATTTTTGGTTCGCGTGTTTCAGCGCCCGCTCTGGATCCACGTCGCTGAACCGCGCTAAATTCACAACAGAAAAAAGTAAGTCGCCAATCTCAGCTTCCACTTCAAGACTGCCTTTCCCACGCTCCTTCGCCGCGTCTTCTAGGGCCTTGTGAACTTCATGTATTTCTTCATCTATCTTGCCGAAAACGCCGCCCGCATTTTCCCAATCGAAGCCGACGTTTGAAGCACGCCGAGTCAACTGATAGCCTTCAAGCAAAGCTGGAAGTCCTCGCGGAACCCCATCCAATATCGAATGCGGTTGCTTTCCATCTGGACCACCCTGCGCCTTGGCCCGCTCTTCCGCTTTCAACTGTTCCCAGTTCCTCAGCACGGATGCCGAATCCCACGCCTTCAGTTTGCCAAACACGTGCGGATGCCTCCGCACCATTTTGGTATGCACCGTGCGGATCACATCTCCGATCGCAAATTTCCCCGCTTCCTTTGCCAACTCCGCGTGAAACACGATCTGCAGCAACAGATCGCCAAGCTCCTCCGCGAATTTGCCGGGATCATCCGCGTCCAGCGCGTCAAGAACCTCATAAGCCTCTTCAATCAAAAATGGCCGCAAGCTCTGGTGCGTCTGCTCTTTGTCCCACGGGCATCCATTCGGCGCGCGCAAACGTTTCTGCAACGCTACTAACTGTTCAAAGAGCTCTCCTGCACCCTGCCTTCTGCGGCGAATCCGGGCTGGCCCATCGCGGCGAACGCGGGTAGGCCGCAGCGCATTTTGTGCCCTCCGCCTTTCTTTCTTCGCATCCTTTGTATGTGACGCCACGGAAATTCTCTCTTCGCGCAATCGCACACTGTACGGCACGCTCTAGGGTCTGACAAGAGACAAGATGAAATTCCTCGCGCTCCGTGACGCTCGCCATCTATCAATGATAAACTGGCTTCAGAAACTCTAGTGGCAAGCTGAGGAGCGTGTAGTGGCCGACACAAAGCATGAAGAATCGTTTCGCGTCGTTGACCGGCGCCTCTTTACTTCCGAAGGCGAATTGCGCCCCGAAGTGGCGGAAGAACAGAATCGCGAGCACGAACAAGCGCAAGCGCCTGCTGCGCCCCGGGAAGCCAAAAGTAATAAGGCCGCCGCGCCGTCGCCCTTGGCTCCTGAAATACCCTTGCCCAAACCGGACAGAAATTTCCAATTGCTCATTGATCTGCTGGCGCGTAACGCTGCCGCGCTGCTGGGAGGAATTCCCGATCCCGGCACCGGCCAGTCCTATCTCGACCTCGAAGGCGCACGTGAAATGATCGACATGCTGGATACGCTGCGCGAAAAAACCCGCGGCAACCTCGCACCAGAAGAGGATCGTCTGCTCACCGAAGTCCTCGGCAGCCTAAAACTCTCTTATATGGAGATCTCCAAGGCCGCCGCCAAATCCATGCGCGAAGGTGCCAAAGGCGCGCGGTAGCTTCATGTCCTCTGGAAATCCCAAGCCCGTTGCGAACTCGGGCCGGTTGCTTGTCACCGTATTGGGCTCGGGCACTTCGATGGGCGTTCCGACTCTCGCCTGCCAGTGCGATGTCTGCCACTCCTCCGATCTGCACGACAAGCGCACGCGCCCCTCGGTGTTGCTCTCTTACAATGGCCGCAACGTCGTCATCGACACTACCCCTGACTTCCGCGAGCAGGCCCTGCGCGCTCGCATTACTCATCTCGACGCGATTCTCTACACACACGCCCACGCCGACCACATTCTCGGCCTCGACGACATTCGCCCTTTTAATGCCAAACAAAAGTCGCCGATCCCCGTTTACGCATCTCAAGAAACACTTTCAATTCTTCGGCGCACTTTTGCATATGTTTTCGAGCCGCAATCGGTCGAGAGCTCGATTCCTCAAGTGAAACTTCACACTCTGACCGGAGAGTTTGAACTTTTCGGCGCGCGCGTCATTCCCGTCCCCGCTCAACACGGCCCGCTCACCGTTCACGGTTTCCGTATCGGTTCCGTTGCCTATCTCACCGACTTCAGTTCCATCCCGGACTCCTCGAAGGTCCTGCTCTGCAACCTCGATCATCTCATTCTGGACGCCCTTCGCTACACTCCTCATCCCATGCATTCCACGGTTGACCAGTCGCTCGCCCTCGTTCGCGAACTCGCGCCCCGTCGCGCGTGGTTCACTCACATCTGCCATGACCTCGGCCACGAAGGCACAAACGCCAAGCTCCCTGCCAATGTGCGCCTTGCCTTCGACGGCCTCGAGTTTGGGGTTTCCCTCTAATGCCCTTCACCGTCGCTCACTCGCCAGAGGAGTGGTCGGCTAAATTTGGTGCTGATACGCGCACGGTCCTGACCATCGGCAATTTCGACGGCGTCCACCGTGGCCATCAGCAAATAATTAAGGACGTCGTCGAACGCGCCCGCCGCGAACACCGCATCTCCGCCGCGCTTACTTTCTGGCCGCATCCGCTACGCGTCGTTCGCCCGGAAATCGCGCCTCCTCTCATCGAAACCCTTCCCCAGCGCCTTGCCCATCTTGAATTCCTGGGCCTGGACGCCGTTTTCGTCCTGCCCTTCGACCACTCTGTCGCCTCTCTTGCCCCTGGCGACTTTGTACGCCACATCCTCGTCGACACCATGCGCACCCGGGTCGTATTCGTCGGCGAGAATTTCCGGTTCGGCCATCGCCAGGCTGGAAATGTTCAACTTCTCCGCGAACTCGGCCGCAGCATGGGTGACGGTCTGAGCTTCGACGTTGAATGCGTCTCCCCGGTGATTCTTCGCGGCGTGATCGTATCTAGCAGCGCCATTCGAGCCGCCGTTGCCAACGGCCACATGCCCCAAGCTGCGCGCCTTCTGGGTCGCCCGTTTTCTCTCGCCGGCGAAATTCGCACCGGCACGGGCACTGGCCGCCGCTTCGTCTTTCCTACGCTTAACCTCTCCACCGAACAGGAGCTTCTTCCCGCACGCGGGGTCTATGCTACCGAGACGGTCGTTCGCGGCCACACCTATCGTTCCGCAACAAATGTCGGCGTTCGCCCAACGTTTGATGGCTCCAAACTCGCCATCGAATCTCACCTCTTCGATTTTTCCGAGGAAATCACTTCAGGACAAATGGAAGTCCGCTTCTGGCTTCGCCTGCGAGATGAAAAGAAATTCTCTGGCCCTGAAACTCTGCGCGCGCAGATCCAACAGGATATCTCCCGCGCGCGCTCCTTTTTTGCTCGCCTCGACGCTGCCCGCCATCTCTGCGGGCACTGGTAATGACGTACTGCCCGAGTTCATTACTTTGAATTTGTTTGTCGCGGTCTTTTTATGGGGGCTACTGCGAAGGGTGAGGGGCCTTAGTCTCTAATAAGGAAACTTCTATCCGTTCGCAGCGAGCTTTTGACATTTCCTGCAATAGCCGCCAATTTCCGTTCGCGCAAGCGTAATGTCCATCTCGCAGTCCTGTTCGATCTGTGCCTTCAATTGCTCGTAAAGCTCGCTTTCGAATTCCCGCACCTTGCCGCATCGCAGACACGCAACATGGATGTGGTCGCGCGGCCCATGGCTCTCGTAGTAATGCTTGTGCCCGCGCAAATGCAGAAGGTCCAACTCGTCGATCAAACCATGATGCTTCAGCAGGTCCAGCGTCCGGTAAACCGTAACCCGAGTGATCTGCGGATCGATCTTCTGCGCGCGCACCAAAATCTCTCCTGCATCCAGGTGCCGCGGCGCCGTGTCCATCACTTGCAGCACTACTCTCCGCTGCCGCGTCAGCCGTATCGACCTTTGCGCTAGCTGCTTTTGGAGTTGTCCAGGTTTTTCGTGGACGTTGATGCGTTCGCCTGTGGAAACGCGCCGGGCTGCGATTTGCGCCATTTCTAATGTCTCAAAATGTCAAAGTACGTTACGAATCCAATCACGGTCAGCAAGAAAATCAATCCCGCAGTCAGAAAACGCTCTTTCACTGCCACGCTCAGCTCGCGCCGCAGCGTACCTTCAATCGCGAGCATCAGGACGTGCCCGCCATCTAGAATTGGAATTGGCAGCAAATTCAAAATCCCCAGGTTGATGCTCAAGAAAGCCATGAACGTAATGAACTGAGCAACTCCCAGCCTCGCCTCCTGCACGGAAATCTTCACAATTCCCACAGGCCCAGCCGCGTCCTTCAGCGAAAATCGTCCGGAGAAAAGTCCGCCAACGAACGATAGAATTTGCCCCGAGAGATCTACATTTTTCTCCCAAGCTTGCTGGCCGGCTTCGAAAAAAGGATACGATTCGCGCACCGTATCCGCCATCCCATAACCCACGCCAATCGCCCAACGTTTTCCGCCGCCGTCTCCCAGGTCGATATAGGCTGGTTTTACCGTGAAGCTGAGGCCTTTGCCGTCGCGCACCACGCCCATCGTTACGGGCTTGCCTCCGGACTGCGTAACGACATAGCTCAACAGATCGCGGCTCGTAACGGTGTCCCCGTTAACCGACGTAATCTCGTCGCCCGGCTTCAGGCCCGCTATTGCAGCAGGATCGCCGCGCATCACCGCATCGACTACCACTCTCTCCTTCGGGCAACCAAGCACGTCGCAGCCATCCGTCGGACTTTGCGGCACAATCTCCTTCAGCGGGACCGTCCGTCCGTTGCGTTCGATGGTAAGAGATAGGCTGCTTCCGGGAAGGATGGACGTGTTCGAAAGGGCCTCATCCCAGTTGGATATTTTGCTTCCGTCAATCGCAACGATTTTATCTCCTACTTTGACTCCGGCCTTTTCTGCAGACGAATTCGGAATCACTGCCGCTACCTGCGCTGACTGGTGAAAGTATGAGGGCACAGGCACGCCAGCTATGTACAATCCCCACATCAACACAACCGCGAGAACGAAATTCATGAATGGACCGGCGAGAATAATGAGAAGCCGCTTCCATCTTGCCTGCGAAAGAAACTCATCCGGCGCGCCGGTCCTTTCCTCCGCCGGATTCTCCCCGGCCATCTTGACGTAGCCGCCGAAGGGAAAAACCGCAAGGCGATAGTCCGTCCCGTTGCGCTTCCAGCCGAAAATCCGGTTTCCAAAACCGATGGAAAACACTTCCACGCGCACGCCGCACAGCCGCGCAACCACAAAGTGGCCCCATTCATGGACGAGGATCATCACTCCTAATCCAATTGCGGCCGCGACAATTCCCACCCATGTGTGCGTCATAAGCTCTTAGTTCTTCCTTCGCTGGATTTCTTCCCGCGCCATCCGCCGCGCTTCCTGATCCGCACTCAGTACATCATCAATATCGCGAAGACTTATGCGCGGCATCCGTTCCAGTACTCTTTCAATCACTCGGGCAATCCCAGTGAACGCCAACTTTCGGTCCAGAAATGCAGCCACACTTTCTTCATCCGCTGCATTCAATGCGCATGGCGCCGCACCACCCGCACGCATTGCCTCCCACGCCAATCGGAGGCACGGAAATTTTTTGAGCGGCACCGGCTCAAAATCCAGCTTCTTCAGAGCGGTCCAATCCAGGGCAAATCCGTTTGATGCCACACGCTCCGGATAGGTTAGCGCATATTGGATTGGCATGCGCATATCTGTTGGACCAAGCTGTGCGAGAATCGAACCATCCACAAACTCGACCATCGAATGAATCGTCGACTGAGGATGAATCACCACATCAATCTGCTCCGGCCGCATCGTAAAAAGCCATCGCGCCTCGATCACTTCAAATCCCTTGTTCATCAAGGTGGCGGAATCGGTGGTGATTCTCTTCCCCATCTTCCAATTGGGATGCGCCAGCGCCTGTGCGGGTGTTACTTTTTTCAATTTCGCCGCCGGCGTTTTCCGAAACGGCCCTCCCGAAGCCGTTAGCACCAGCTTCTTCACTTCCTGCCGCTCTCCCGCACGCAAACATTGGTGGATCGCATTGTGCTCGCTATCTACTGGCAGCACAGCTTCTCCTTTTCGCGCCGCCTCCGCCATTACTAATTCGCCCGCCGCTACCAGCACTTCCTTATTCGCCAGCGCCAGATTTTTCCCCTGCTGCACTGCTTTGTACGTCGCCGGCAAACCAACCACTCCCACCGCCGCCGACAACACTGTATCTGCATCGGGATGCGTCGCCACGCACTCCATTCCGTCCGCGCCGCACAAAACCTCCGGCATTTTTTGCAGCTTCGCTGCCTTCAGCCGCTCCTTCAATTCTTTTGCGCCTTCGCACGTCGCGGCCGAAACCACCTGTGGGCTGTACTTCTGCGCCTGTTCCGCGGCCAGTTCAACATTGTTGCCCGCTGCGATCGCCACCACTTCAAACCGGCCGGGAAGCGAATCCACAACCTTCAGGCACTGCCGCCCGATGGAGCCTGTAGATCCGAGAATGGCGATGCGTTTCACGAGGTTGGACGAATCACATTCGGCCCTGCAGGAGCCATCCTGCGGCGAGCCATACAACTGGAGCAGCAAAAATCAAACTGTCGATGCGGTCTAGCATTCCACCGTGTCCCGGAAGCATCGCGCCGGAGTCTTTCACTCCCGCGCCGCGCTTATATGCTGATTCTACCAGATCGCCCACTTGCCCCGCGATGTTCGCAAGCGCCGCAGTTACCAGCCAGGTCGCCATGCCTCCGTTTTGCCACCGCGCAAAAAAGTATCCGACGACGAGCGACCCAATAATATTTCCTGCCGCCCCTTCCCACGTTTTCCCCGGAGAAAGTGCAGGAGCCATCTTTATCCGGCCAACGGACTTGCCGACGAAGTACGCGAGCGTATCCCCGGCCCAAACGACCGCGAGTGCGAAGAGGACCAGCACTGGCCCCTCCGGCAGGCGTCCGTCCATTCGCACGAGGTAGCTAAACGGCCATGCCACGAAGACTAATGCCGCCGAGCTCGCCGCTATCGCAGGCAGCACGTCGGCAATCGGAAAGCGGCTCGCCGTTCCAATCAATGCCGCGCCAAACAAAAAGGTTAGGAAGACCGCCTCGTTCGACAAATAAATTCCAAACCGCAGGTTCGTAATGATTTCCGTGCCGGAACCCAGCCGGTGCAATTCCGCCGTGCCCGCGAGCCACTGCGAGTAAAAAAGAATCACAGTGCAGATCATTGTCCATATCGAAAACGCGCGCATCCCGACCTGTGAGGTTAGCTTGAAGAATTCCACGACTGCGAGCAACGCGACGACTGCCGCGACGACTGAAACTAGCCATGAAGGCCCCAGATACACGAGCGCCACGACCGCTGGTATGAGAATCGCTCCAGTTATGATGCGCTTGATCAATTCTCAGCTTGCTCCATTTTCAGACTCCCGCGCGAGACTCAATCCACCATAGCGCCGCTCGCGCTGCTGGAAGTTCAGCAAGGCTTCCAGGAGTCTTTCGCGCGTAAAGTCCGGCCAAAGCGCGTCGGTGATGTAAAGCTCCGCATAGGCAATCTGCCACAACAGAAAATTACTGACGCGCATTTCGCCACTTGTGCGAATCAGCAGGTCCGGATCCGGCAATCCCGCCGTGTACAAATTCTGCGAGATCGTTTCTTCGTCCGCCCGAAACGCCGAAAGCCCGTTCAGGCGAACCCGGTCCAGAATCGCGTTGAACGCGTCCACCAACTCCGCCCGCCCTCCGTAATTTAATGCGACAACCAGTTTCATCCCCGTATTTTTCGCGGTAAGCCGCATTGCCGCTTCGATATCTTTTTGGACGCCTTCCGGCAACTGTGCAGCGCGCCCAATGACCAGCAATTGAATATTATTCTTGTGAATGGACGGCAATTCCTTTTTCAAGTATTCGCGCAGGAGCCGCATCAAAAAATCCACTTCTGCTTGCGGTCTTCGCCAGTTTTCCAGCGAGAACGCATACAGCGTAAGCGCGGGGACTTTCAGCCGGGCGCACGTTTCGATTGCTTCCCGCGCGATTTTCACGCCGGCGCGATGCCCCGCGATCCTCGGCAGGTGGCGCTTCTGCGCCCAGCGCCCATTGCCGTCCATGATGATGGCCACGTGGCGTGGCAAACGCTTCAGATCGAGTTTTTCCAGGAGCGCCGCTTCGCCGCGGCCGGCAGGTTTTATCAGTTCGATCGCTTTCACTCGGAAGTCACTCGATGGATGCGTTTGAAAAATTAACACAGGCCCGCCGGAGCGCGCAACGCAAGGACAAACTACGCCTGGTGAATCGCGCGCGACGACGCGGCTTGGAAACTGGCCCACTCAACTCGTGTGGACAAATAGCGTGACGTAGGCGAGAGCAGCCGTAACGACGATAAGAGCAACGCTGATGACCCAGGCAACCATGTTGAACAATCTTCCGTTTACGTACTTACCCATCAACTCCTTGCGGTTTATCAGCAGAAGAATGAGCACCATCACGAAGGGCAGCCAAATCCCGTTAGCGACCTGAGAGAGAACCAAAATCTTGAGCAGCGGAGCCCCGGGAATAAGAATTACAGCTCCGCCCGCAACGATCAACGCAGTATACAGACCGTAAAATATCTTGGCTTCTTTGAACTTGTGGTCGATACCAGCCTCGAAGCCTAACCCCTCGCAGATCACATGCGCCGTAGACAGCGGCAATACGGAAGCTGAAAAAAGCGAAGCGTTCAGCAAGCCAAAAGCGAAGAGATACCCCGCCCATTTCCCGGCAAGAGGCACGAGGGCCGACGCGGCTTCGGCTGCATCATTGATGTGCGTATGGCCAGAAGCGTTCAAGGTAGCCGCCGTGCAGACGATAATGAAGAATACGATAGCCATGCAAGTGATGCTGCCGACAAGCACGTCCAGCCGCGCGTGCTTGTACTGGCGCGGTCCAACTTTCTTCTCGACATATCCTGCCTGGAGGTAAAAAAACTGCCACGGAGCGACGCTTGTGCCAATCAGAGCAGTCAACACGAGCAGATAGGCTGTATTCATGTGGATTTGAGGAATAAAGGTGGCTTTTGCCGCGAGACCCCAGTTGGGCTTTGCAAGAAATGCGGAAGCAACATAAGTAGCGTAGAAGACGCAAGCCACAAGAAAGACTTTTTCGACCTGACGGTATGTTCCGCGGACGACTAAGAGCCACACAGCGATGGCGGCGATTGGCACGGCGATATATTTACTGACACCAAAGATCATCATGGACGCGGCAACACCCGCAAACTCAGCCACGGTATTGGAGAAGTCGACGGCCAAGCCAGCAAGCATGACGAAAAACGTGGAGCGGAAACCGAATTCTTCACGAATCAGGTCAGACAGACCTTTGCCTGTCGCGACGCCCATGCGTGCGCACATTTCCTCGCTGACGTACAGAGCGATGGTCAAGGGAATCATGGTCCACAGCAGCGCATAGCCGAGCTGGGCGCCGCTCGTGGAATAGACGGCGATCCCGCCTGCATCGTTATCGACGTTTGACGTGATGAGGCCGGGGCCAACAACAGCCAGGAACAGAGCAATGCGCCTCTGCCAATGGCGGCTTTGGCGGCGCACGCCCTCGCCGCGCGCGCGCAAGGTCTCAAGTCTCGCGTTGATGCTGGTCCAGTTCATTTCACGATTTCAAGTTCTCGATAAAGATGAAGCGTCAACGCAGCTTTGCATGCATGCGGCTAACGATATCGTCAACCGTAATCGAGCCGATCGGATGGCGCTCGTCGTCGACAACTGTCAAGCTGCGCAAGTTATATTTGTCGAAGAGCTCGAAAATCTCGTGCTCCTCGACCCCGGATTCAACCGATATGAACGGTTCGCTAGCCAGCGCAGCCATACGCTGGTCTTGCGCAGCCAGCACAAGTTTCGCCGCCGAGACTGTTCCCGCAAAGGCCGCATCGCGATCGACTAGCACGATTGTGTCCAACTGTTCGAGCGCAACCTCGTGGAATCGGATGTAATCAACGACTTCAGCCTTTGTCGCGTCGGCACCAACCTCGACGATCTCGGTATTCATCATTCCGCCCGCCGCATTTGCGTCGAACTGCAGGAGCTGCCGCATCTCTGCGGCTTCGTGCCTCGGCATTTCGCTCAAAACGTCGCGTGAAGTATCCGCCGACAGATCGGCGAGCACGTCGGCGGCCTCGTCGGGAGGCATCTCCTCGAGGATTTCGGCGGCTCTCTCCGGCGCGAGAGTCTCAACGACCTGAGTTCGCAGGCGCTTGTCCAGCTCGCCGATAACATCGGCTGCGGTTTCTTCATCGAGCGAAGCAATGATCGAGCTGCGTTCGTCAGGGGAGAGCTCTTCCATGATGTCGGCCAGATCGGCGGGATGCATCTTGGCCAGTTTTTGGCTGGTGAGGCGGAGCTTTACTCTGCGCATTGGATCTGGTTCGATGAGGTTCACGAACTCCCAGGGAATAAGCTTTGTCGGAAGCTTCCCTTGAATGCGCCGAATCATCGAGTGGGTGGCCATGCCCTGCAACAGACGGCCAACCGCTCCTGTCAGGCCGACATCAACGCGCGCGATGCGAAGTTCGATATTGCCGTTGGTCTTGTGCTCGGCCATTTCGAGGTCATTCACGCGAACGACTTTCCGGCCATGAGTGTCAATGATCTGCTGGTCGAGAAGGTCTTTGCTAACGCCTAGCCATGCTTCGTTCTTCGCGTAAGGTTCAAGCTGCGTTTCCCCCACGGTGAGCTTCAGCGCCCCGGGTTCGACCGAGGCGATTTGGTCATATCGCGCCATCAATGGCTGGTATTTGCCTCTTGTGAGCAAAACGCGGCTGATTCGTCCAGCCTGCTCCGCCGACTCGAGGTAGAACTCCTTCACGCGCCCGACCGGATGTCCTTGGGCGTCGTAGACCCGCGAGCCTAACAATTCAGTAGCGTGCAGCATGACTGCCTCCTGCTTCCCTTTCGTTCGCGGAACCCAGCGTTGGAGCACAAAAAAAGCCCGTGGCCGGACTCATATCCGACCACGGGCGGAAATCTCTCCGCCGTATTAGCCTTGGTCGGCTACGGCCTCCTTGCCCTCACGCCTCCCGCCCTGCAAGCCCCAAAAGCCACACGGCTCGATCCCCGTCCGGGTCATTCGTGCCGACCGAGACGGGCATCGCCCCCCGGGCTCCAAATTGGAAGAACGATCCACTTCAGTTCTCTCCATAGTCAGTTTACTTGTTAAGAGTAGATGCGAAAATTGTCAAGCGCAGAGTTACGATTTGGCGATTTTTTTTTCTTGTCAAACACCATGTTAGTGACCCTCAAACCCTTTTGGGAGCAGTCCGCGGCATAGAGCTCAAGGTAGGACGCGGTAATGTAGTCGCGAACCGAATAGCCGAGCGCTTTGGCTGTGCGGTCAATCTCCCGACGAGAGCCCTCAAGTTCCAAAAAGGACCCAATGGGCGTTTCATCGAGGTCGATGTGGAGGTGCGCTTCGCCCCGAATGCGGTATTTCGTGCGGTACTTTTCATATTGGAACCAAGGCCGCAAGCCAATGCTTCGTAGGACTCGCGCAAAGCGAGGAGCATTTTCGAGATGATATTCGATTTCTTGGCGCTCTTTATACTTTGAGATTGAACCGGTCCGGCCCGGAACGGGGCCCTTGAAGGTAAGGAGACCATCAGCGGGCCTTTCGCGGTCGCGTTTCGTGTCCGCTCTGGCTTGGACGTCGACGTTCTGCTCGCGGCGAATGCGCAAGATGGACCGCAGGCGCTGGAGCTGGCAGTCCGGCGTATCAAAGAGAGTGTTCTGTTCATGAACGCGCGTGACACGCTCCGCACCAATCGCGCGTAGCCGTACAATAAGCTTAGCGCTGTCCGGAACGGGCAGCTTAACTTCGATTTCGCGGTTCCCGGTCATAACGCTCCGTTTCGCTAACGGAAGTATAAGCGGAGCACGCCTCTAAGGGAAAAATGCCGTGACTTCGCAAACCTACTTCCCGTGTTGCCAAAGCAAGCGCGAGCCGCGATAATCGTCTCCGCTTCCACCGAAAATGACCGAACCGACCACCCCGTTGATGCAGCAGTACCATTCGATCAAGCGCCAGCATCCGCAGGCTCTCCTGCTCTTCCGCCTCGGCGATTTCTACGAACTTTTTTATGAGGATGCCGTAGTAGCGGCCCGGCAATTACAGATCACGTTGACTTCACGCAACCGCGAAAAAGGCCAGGCCGTGCCCATGTGCGGCGTGCCTTACCACGCTGCGGAAAGCTATATTGCCCGGCTGATTCGCGCCGGGCACAAAGTGGCGATCTGCGAACAAATGGAAGATCCGTCGCGCACGAAAAAGCTGGTGCGTCGCGAAGTGATTCGCGTGTTAACGCCTGGTACGGCGACGGATTCGCCTCTGCTGGAGACCCGCGAGAACCGTTTCCTGGCCTCGATTGCGCGAAATGGCGGCGGAAAGCCAGTTGGCCTGGCATTCGTGGATTTTTCCACGGGCGAGTTTCGCGCCACGGAGTTTGGCGGCCCTGGGGCAGAGACACGTTTGCGCGACGAACTCGAGATTCTGCGGCCGCGCGAGATTCTGGTGCCATCGCAAGCGGCGACCCTTTTCCCCGAAGCGAACGGTCCTTCGATAACCGCACTGAATGTGCTAGGGGCGACTGAAACCCGATTGGAGCCGTGGGTCTTCGAGGCAGCGCACTCGGAGCGTGTCTTGACCCAGCATTTTCGGGTCGCAACGCTCGATGGATTTGGACTCGCGGGACACGGTCAGGCGATTGCCGCTGCAGGCGGGCTCCTGCATTACCTGCGAGAGACCTCGGCAATCAGCGCGCCGGAGGCGACCAACGAAAACGGCACTGCGGCGATGCACATGCGTCCCGCAGGGCGCGGGCTGGAGCACCTCGACCACATCGTTTTCTACGAGCAGCAGGACGCGCTTGTACTTGATCACGTCACGGTGCGCAACTTAGAGCTGGTACAACCAGCGCTGGGTGATGAACCATCGGCGACTCTTCTCTTTGCGCTCGACCGCACGGCGACAGGCATGGGCGCCCGGTTACTGCGTTCCTGGATACTGCGGCCTTCGATTGACCGAGACGAAATCGAGGCGCGCCTGGATGCCGCAGCAGAGTTGAAGAGCGTCACGGTCGTCCGCGACGAAGTTACGCGCGAACTGGGCAAGATTTTCGATTTGGAGCGGCTGACCAGCCGCGTAACCCTGGGAAATGCGACACCTCGCGATCTGCTAGCGCTGGGGCGCTCGCTTGGGGCGATTCCAACGGTGCGCGGGATGCTTTCGCGCTGCAAGGCGGCGCGAATCGCGTCCCTGCATTCCCAAATGGATGAGCTGGCCGACGTCCGTGAATTGATTGCGCGCGCCATTGCTGATGAACCTCCGGCCCAGCCGACCGAACCTGGCATGATTCGGCGCGGATACAACGCGGAACTCGACGAGCTTCGTGATTTGAGCAAGTCGTCGAAGCAGACAATTGCTTCGATGGAGGACCGCGAACGGAAGCGCACTGGAATTGCTTCCCTGAAAATACGCTTCAACAGTGTGTTCGGTTATTACATCGAAATATCGAAAGCGAATCAGCATTTGGCACCCGCCGATTACACTCGGAAACAGACACTCGTGAACGCAGAGCGCTTCACTTCGCCGGAATTGAAGGATTACGAGCGCAAAGTCCTCGAAGCCGACGAACGCATCATCGAAATCGAACGTCGCCTCTATCGGGAGGTGCGCGAATCCATCGCCGCGCAGGCTTCTCGTCTGCGGCAAACCGCAGCGGCGATTGCCCAGATTGATGTCCTTATCAATTTTGCCACGCTCGCTGCGGAACGGAATTACACGCGGCCCACGTTCACTGAATTTGAGTGTGGGCATGTGGATAACGCTGCAGGCCGTGGCGAACTCTTCATCGCTGGCGGACGCCATCCGGTAATTGAAAGTTTGCTTGAACAGCGTGGCGAACGGTTCGTGCCGAATGACGTTTACCTAGACGACGTAAAGCAACCGATTCTGCTCATCACCGGCCCAAACATGGGCGGTAAATCAACGTATCTCCGGCAGGCGGCGCTCGTCGTTGTGATGGCGCAGATCGGATGCTTTGTCCCCGCGAAGGAAGTGCGACTGCCGATCATCGACAGAATCTTTACGCGCATCGGCGCGTCGGACAATCTCGCGCGCGGACGCTCGACGTTTCTCGTTGAGATGAGCGAAGTTGCAGCAATACTCAATACGGCCACATCTTCAAGCCTCGTGCTGCTCGACGAAGTCGGTCGCGGCACTGCGACGTTCGACGGCTTATCCATTGCTTGGGCGGTCGTAGAGCACTTGCATCAAAACGCGCGGCCTCGCACCCTCTTTGCGACGCACTATCACGAGCTGACAGAACTGGAACAGCTCCTTCCCGGCGTGAAAAACGTCCACGTCTCGGTGCGCGAAGCAGGCAGCGAAATCGTATTCCTGCGACGCGTCGAGCCCGGCCCTGCGGATAAAAGCTACGGCATAGAAGTCGCGCGCCTCGCAGGATTGCCTGGACCGGTAATTGCGCGGGCTCGCGAAGTTCTCGCCGAGCACGAAAAGAGCGAACACCAACTAACGCAGGAGCTTTCGCCTGGCGCAGCGGCTGCGCCTCAGCCCATGATGTTTGCTACCGTAAATCAAGAAGTGCTCGATGCGCTGCGCGGCGCGGATCTCGACAACCTGAAGCCTCTGGAAGCGCTGAATCTTCTCGCTGCGCTCAAGAAGCAGCTCTCGTGAGCGCCACCTCTCGCGGAATGCTCGCGCTGGGTCTCATGTCCGGCACATCGGCGGACGGAATTGACGTAGCGCTCGTCAAAATCTCCGGGCCTGCTGGATCTCCGCGCGCCAAACTACTCGCTTTTACCGATTTTTCGTACCCGACCACTGTTCGCGCCGCAGTACTGCGACTCGCGAATGGCGCCTCAACAACCACGCGCGAGGTCAGCCAGCTGAATTTCCGCCTCGGCGGACTCTTCGCCGATGCCGCCTTGCGCGCCTGCAAGCGCTTCGGCGTTTCACCGAAGCGCGTCGCACTGGTCGGCTCGCATGGCCAGACAATCTATCACCAGGGAGCTGCGTCTGAATTTCTAGGCGCTCGAACTTCGTCCACCTTGCAAATCGGCGAACCTGCGGTGATTGCCGAACGCACGGGAATCACGACCGTTGCGGATTTCCGTCCCGCGGACATGGCTGCTGGCGGCCAAGGCGCGCCGCTGGTGCCGTTCATTGATTACTTGCTCTATCGTCATCCGCGCACTGGACGCATTTCGCTGAACATCGGTGGAATCGCGAACCTCTCAGCGATCCCCGCCGCCGCAGAGCCGCGCAACGTTTTCGCGTTCGACACGGGACCCGGCAATATGACTATCGACGCGCTTGCCTCCCACTTCTCGCGCGGACGACTGCGGTTCGACCGCAACGCTGCACTCGCGCGTCGCGGCCATCTCGACGGCGTGCTCCTTCGCGAGCTGCTCGCCCACCCTTTCTTTCGCAAATCACCGCCCAAGAGCGCTGGCCGCGAGGAATTTGGCGCGGAATACACTGCACGGTTGATTGCTCTTGCAAGTCGCCGCCGCATGCCAGCTGCCGACTTGATTCACACCGCAACCGCGTTCACGGCAGCGACGATCGCCCAAGCATGCGAGAAATTCGTATTGCGTCGTGTACGCAACGTCCGCGAGATGATTGTTGCCGGAGGCGGCGCACGCAATCCCTTGTTGATGGCCTATCTGACGGCACTTCTGCCTTCGCTGAAGCTCGTTCCCGCGGATGCCTTCGGCGTGCCTGCCGATGCGAAAGAGGCCTTCGCGTTTGCAGTCCTGGCATACGTCGCGTTTCATCAGCGCGCGAACAATCTGCCCAGCGCGACGGGCGCACGGCATCCCGCTGTACTCGGAAAAATCTGCTATGCGAAGCCGCGCTGACCGGCTGCTCCTCGTCCTCGCGCTTCTCACGTCTTTACCCGCTCTTCTTTTCGGTTGTACATATGGCCATTCCGCGAGCGATTCGACCACGGTGAATTTCCTGCTCGAGTCGATGCCAACCAATCTCGATCCCCGTATTGGCACCGATGCTTTCTCGGAGCACGTTGACTATCTGCTCTTCGACAGCCTTCTACAGCGCGATGATCACTTGAATCTCGCGCCCGACCTCGCGGAAAAATGGGAGATGCCCGACGCACAGACCTACGTCTTTCATCTTCGGCGCGGCGTGCGCTTTTCAAACGGCCAGCCGCTCACTTCGGCGGACGTGAAGTTCAC
>DATFQU010000246.1:0-3970 GCA_035264005.1 Candidatus Acidiferrales bacterium | reverse complement strand
TTCGAAGCTTTGTTCGTTTCGGCGGCGCACACGGATGCAGACCTCGACCGCACCCTTGACGTAGTGAAAGAATCTCTCAAAAAAGTGGCGTCCCCTCAGCAATAAACCCGTCGAAGTACCCAGGCACCATTGGTACTATTTCAAGCCGGGCCAGAAGTACTGGCAAATTGCCTTCCGTGTACCATAGGCCTAAAGCGCGTCGCTCTATTGAAATAGGGGTATTAGGGAGTGACGCGAATGATTCTGGCGGCGGCAGTGCTACTCTTTCAGTTTCCGGCAGTGGGCGCGGTAAGTGCTTCCCACGCTAAGCTTAATCAGCCAAAAGCCGCGACGGTGGCTGCCGCTCCGTCGGAAGCGTCCAGAACAGCCGACCAGCCGAAGAACGCCGAAGCAAAGGCGAGCGGCGACGCCAAGCCGACCTTGCCGCCCGTCGAGCCGTTAACTGAGCCACCCAGCCAACCCATGTCCAGCGTAAACCTTGGACCTCCGCCGGCGTTCCGTCCGCCGGATGAAGCTCCCGTTGTGCATCGAAAGTTGTGGATTCTGCTAAGCGCCACGGAGCACAGTTCCGCTGGCTTCGACGCCTGGTCGACGCGATATGCTCTATCCAATGGACGCATCGAGGCGGATCCGATCATGCGTCCGTTCGCTGGCTCTTCGGCGATCTATGGCGCTATTCAGGTGATACCAATCGGCCTCGATTACGTTGCGCGCAGGTTCCAGCGCAGCTCCGGCTGGACGCGCCACATTTGGTGGGCGCCGCAATCCGTGGCCGCGGCGACGTTCCTCTTCAGCGGCTCTTACAACGTCGCTCACATAAACTGAATTTCCGCAAAGTACACAGCAAGCAGATAGCGTTTTCTCTCCCACATATCCATTCGTCTCGCCTCGAATGAATTCTGCTTACGCGATGTGAGGTCTAAGTCCAAACGGGCCGCGTGCTATCCTAGAAATGTGTCTGGAGGTGCCTCGTGGCCACCAAAGCTGGTCTTTCGCCTCGCAGATTTGGATTTCTGGTTGACGGGCGGTGGCTGCAAGAAGGCGCGCCATTCGATGTGCTCTCGCCTTTCAACCGCACTGTCGTAGGGATTGCTCACCGAGCATCCGCGTCGCATCTAGAGGCGGCGATTTGCGCGGCGCAGCGGACCTTTGAGGTGACGCGCCGCATTCCAGCACATGAGCGCCAGCGTGTCCTGCGTGCTGTCGCGGATTCAATTGCCCAGCGTGGCGATGACTTCGCGAAGACGATGGCTCTCGAAGCGGGCAAGCCTCTAAAGGCAGCACGTGCTGAGGTTGAGCGCGCCATCCTGACATTCACGGTCGCTGGTGAAGAGGCCGCACGAATCGGCGGCGAATGGATTCCGCTCGACCGCACGCCGGCGGGAGCAGGGCGCGCCGGAATCGTGCGGCGCTTTCCTATTGGTCCGGTCGCCGCCATCACCCCATTCAACTTTCCGCTGAACTTGGTGGCGCACAAAGTCGCTCCGGCCATTGCGGCAGGATGCACGATGGTTCAGAAGCCGTCTCCGCGCACTCCTCTGTGTTCATTGATGCTGGCCGAGCTCGTCGAACAAGCAGGATGGCCGGCCGGAGCCCTGAACGTGCTGCCGCTTTCCAATGACGACGCCCAGCGCATGGCAGCGGACGAGCGTTTCAAACTGTTGACGTTTACGGGGAGCGCCAGCGTTGGCTGGCAGTTGAAGGCGTCGTGCGGCAAAAAACGCGTGACGCTCGAACTGGGAGGAAATGCGGCGTGCATCGTGCATTCGGACGCATCAATCGAGCACGCGGCGGAGCGAATCGTCGCCGGAGGTTTTTCCTATGCTGGGCAGAGCTGCATTTCGGCGCAGCGAATCTTCGTTCAGCGTTCAATCGAGGCGGCATTCGCGGAAAAAGTACTCGAACGCGTCGCAAAACTGAAAATGGGCGACCCTCTCGATCCGGCAACGGACGTGGGTCCAATGATTAACGAAGAAGCGGCGGAGCGCGTGTCGCAGTGGGTGGATGAAGCGGTCGCTGGTGGCGCGAAGATTCTCGCTGGTGGGAAGGGGACTGAGACCTTCTACGAGTCCACGGTCCTGACGCATACGCGGCCCGAAATGAAGGTCAATCGCGAAGAAGTGTTTGGCCCGGTCATTGTGATTGAGCCGTACGACGATTTTGCCGAGGCGATCCAGCGTGTCAACGACAGCCGTTATGGATTGCAGGCCGGCGTGTTCACGGAGGACACGCGGTTGCTCTTCAAGGCGTTCGAAGACCTGGAAGTGGGGGGCGTAATCTCAAACGATGTTTCGAGCTTCCGCATCGACCACATGCCTTACGGCGGCGTGAAGGATTCGGGCTTCGGCCGCGAGGGTTTGCGTTACGCAATAGAAGACATGACTGAGCCGCGGCTTCTCGTTTTGCATACTCACTGATTTTCACGATCCGCGATCCTGCAAAATCGCCTCTTATTTTCCGCGCGAAACCATTGCTTGGTCAAGCATCTGCTTTTCTTGCGTGGTAAGGGCGCGGTAGGCTCCTTTTGACAAATTGCCGAGCGATAGCGGCCCGATCGCTACGCGAACCAAGCGCAGCACGTCGATTCCAAGCGCTTCGAGCATGCGGCGGATCTGCCGATTCTTCCCTTCATCAAGCACGATCGTGAGCCAAGTGTTCTGCTGCCCTCGACGAAGAACGGTCGCGCTCTTCGCGCGCAGCATCTCTCCCGTGGTCGTGCGCACACCGTTCGCCATGGTTCGGAGGTGCTGCGATTCAACCATAGCGTCTACTTGGACGCGATACGTCTTGTCGAGGTGCGTTTCCGGCGACGTGACTCGCGCGGCCCATTCAGAATCGTTCGTCAGGAGCAGCAGACCTTCGCTTGCCTTGTCCAGCCGCCCGACGGGTGCCACCCAGGGCAAATCGTTGCTCAGGTTGTCGTAAACCGTTTTGCGGCCCTTTTCGTCTGAAGCGGTTGTAACTACGCCTCGCGGTTTGTTCATCATCAAATAGACTTTGCGTGCAGCGGTGGCCAGATGGCCGTCCACTTCAATGCGGTCATGTTCCAAGCGCACAGGCGTCTCAGCGTCCCTTCGCAACGTTCCGTTTAGTCGAACCTGTCCTCCCCGAATCAGCTCGACCGCATGCGAGCGCGAGCAGTAGCCGAGTTTCGAGAGCGCTCGGGCGAGTCCAACTCGCCGGGCCTCGCCTTCTCGTTTAGGTTTCTTCACGACGGCTCCGCTGACCGACGATTCGGTTGAGGCGCTGCATGTTACCTTGACCAAACGAGGGAAGGGAAGGCGGCGGAAGCGGAATTTGTGCTACGCTGTCGCGGTTTGCAGGTAATTTTATATATCAAAGTAGGGGCACTCATGAAGAAATTCATTGTTTTGGCCGCAATTCTTTCCGCTTGTTTCATTTCCGTCGGGGTGAGCAATCCAGAGCTTGCGCGCTGGGAGCAGGAAGCTCACGACGTCACCATCATTCGCGACAATTGGGGCATCGCGCATGTTTACGGCAAAAGCGATGCGGATGCTGTCTTCGGCATGGAGTATGCGCAGGCCGAGGATGATTTCAATCGCGTCGAGACGAACTATATCAACGCGATGGGGCTTCTTGCAGAGGCCGAAGGCGAGTCGAAGGTTTATCAAGACTTGCGCATGAAGCTGTTTATCGACCCTGTGACATTGAAGAAACAATACGCAGAGAGTCCGGCGTGGCTTCAAACGTTAATGAACGCGTTCGCGGACGGATTGAACTACTACCTTTACAAGCATCCCGAAGTGAAACCGCGAGTGATCAAACGATTCGAACCGTGGATGGCATTGAGCTTCAGCGAAGGCAGCATCGGTGGCGACATCGAGCGCGCGCGCGTTGAGCAAATCGCCGAATTCTACGGAAAGCAACCTGCGAAGCCGGCTGTTGCCGAGGACGAGATTGAAGATGAGACCGCTGAGCCCACCGGCTCGAACGGCATCGCCATCGCGCC
>DATFQU010000245.1:0-3906 GCA_035264005.1 Candidatus Acidiferrales bacterium | reverse complement strand
GGATTATAGGTCAGTCCGGAAGGTAAGGCGAGCGGGCTCCAGCCCCTGCGAGAGGAATTTTGGTTGACTCTGCGGAGGGCAGCACTTATATTCGCGGCCGGTTTCGGACCGAGTCTCGCGGTTCAAACTCTTGATAGGCGTCGCGCAGACCGCAATTTGGGGCCGGCGGTCGTAAGGTCCAGCGCAAAGAACAAGAACAGAATTTTGAGTTGAGCTATGCGGCGTAAATATTACACATTTTTTATTGCGTCGACGGATTCGGGGAATATGCGCCGAATGCGCATCCCGCACTATGCGCTACACCTATTGGTGGCTCTGGCGCTGGTTGGCAGCGCAACGGTGCTGGTGGCGGTAGGAACGTATTCGCGGACTCTATGGAAGGCAAAGGCTTATAACTCGTTGCTCAGTGACCAGCACGCCTTGACGCAGCAGTATCATGAATTGCAGACGCAGGTGAAGGACGCCAATGAACGGCTGAATTCTCTGCAATCGCTGGCGAGCGAGGTGGCGGTCGCCTACGGGCTGACGGGGGTTTCGGATACGCCGTTCAGCCTGACCAATACTTCGCAGGAATCCGATGCGACGTATAAGGACACGGTCGATCAGTTCAATTTTCTCCAACAGAATTCCGAGGCTGTGATGCTGGCGTCGACGGGAAGCGTTCGCTTGACGCCAGGATTGAAGCTGCTGAATGCGCCATTTATTCCGTCGCTATGGCCCGTAATGGGCAGAATTACGAGCCGGTTTGGCGAACGGTTGGATCCGTTCGGCGGCGAGGGCGAATTTCACACTGGGTTGGATATTGCGTCGCATTATGGGGACGATGTTCGCGCGGCGGCGGATGGCGTAGTGGTCTGGACTGGCAACCGAGAAGGCTATGGCCGCGTGGTGATTATCGACCATGGGTTCGGCATCACGACGTGGTATGCGCATCTTTCTTCCTATGATACAGAGGCTGGAATGCGTGTAAAGCGCGGCGATGTTATCGCGCAGGAAGGCGACAGCGGCCGGGCAACGGCGTCACATCTTCATTTCGAAGTTCGAATTAACAATGCTCCAGTGAATCCCTGGCCGTATCTGCACCAGGCGGACGTTGGCGGGACGGTAGCGGCGGGCGGGGATTAGCGCCCAAGCTGGACCGCAGTTCGTTTTTCCTTCATAGTTTTCTCTCACGTAAAAACAAATCTTGTCAGTGTTGCTCAGGCGCCACATTCGCAGGCACGGCAACCATGGCTTGCATCATTTGCGGCGTGACCTCGACGCGGAGCTCGACGTGACGGCTATTGTGGGAGATATCCGCCGCTTTGAGCAGAGCGTCGAAGCCAGGCCATTGAGGGCCGATTTGCTGTTGCGTTTTGGGGTCGGCCAGTGCGGCGCGGCCGATCCAGAGAAGGCCCTGCAAAGCGGTGGAAAGTTTGAGGGCGTCGAGAGTCGAATCACACTCGGCGGAGGCGAAGATTTTCAAGTTGTTTTCCGCCGGGCGACCGGACGCAGAGATTGCGTGCACGCTGCGCAGCAGACCGGCAAGCTGAGCGGAGTGCGATACGTCGAGGCCAATGTCCTTCGGAAGATCCTGCGTGCGGGCAACGGCGTAGATGGGCGTGCCGGAAACTAACGCGACGCGCTCAGACATTTGCGAATCGAGGCGCGTGGAATTTGTGGTACCGAGAACCTGCGACAAATCGGGGCCGTCAGCCAATGCGATTTCAGTGGGACTTAGGAAAGTGAAATGGATCAGACGCGTGGAATTTTCTTCGCGGACTTCATAGACTTTTCGATTGTGGATTTTTACGAGCCGTCCGTAATGCAACGCGTAGCGTTCGATCTTGGCTTCATCGAAGCGTCCTTGAGCGAGAGCCAGGACGGAGGTCGAAGATGTCTGCGGCCAGAGGTCAACGGCAGCGCGATCGAGGTCGCGCGAATAGTCGAATCCGGTGTCGCGAACGAACTCGGTGTAGGCTGGGTCTTCGGCGGATGTCGGCGCGAGATTCGCGAGCTCGTTCGCAAAGGATGAGGAGCGCAGCGCGGCGACGTCCATGAATACAACTGCGGACGCGCCGGCGGGCAATTGATGAACGAGATCAGGAGCAGCGGGTTCGGAAGAAGAGATTTGGGAGGACGGGGGTGTCGAGGTTGTTGTGGCTGGCGCAGGTGAAGGAGCATCGAAGGCTTCGCGCAGCTTGACGAGTTTGCGATGATGAAAATACGCGAAGACGATGATTGCGGCGATGCAAGCGAGAATGGTGATTGTGATGGCGCGTTTCATTAGGTTAGCGAGGCTACTTTTCGAGTATAAATTTGCATCAAACTAGTGTAAAGTTTGAGTCGCGCGGGCAATCACGGATTAGTGTGGCATGGTTCGTGCTTCGTCGGGTGAGGCACTTGCAATTTTATTGCCTGCGTGATAACTTCGTCAGGTTTGCTTGTGCTGGCGTAGCTCAGCTGGTAGAGCATCTGATTTGTAATCAGAGGGTCGGGGGTTCAATTCCCTCCGCCAGCTGAATTTTGAGGGTCGGGATTTTGGGTTTGGATCAGACGGATTCCTCGCATTAGAAGCGAACGGGCTGGTGTCTCCGGACACGAGCCTTTTCTGCGTTGCGAAGTGCCCCGTTTGGGACGAGCGCATCAAGTCCCCGTAGTTTCGCGGGACGGGTGGGTGAGTGGCTAAAACCAGCAGACTGTAAATCTGCCGCTCCTTGCGGGCTACGGAGGTTCGAATCCTCCCCCGTCCACCATCGTGCCGCGAGAGCTGGGAAGAAGCGATAGCGATAGGTAGCTCGGTTCGATCTCGACAGACCTAGACGAAGTAACAAGAGAATTGTTGGAAGGAATTGCGCGACCAGCGAACCGGTTTGAGCCTGGGTAGCTCAGTTGGTAGAGCGCGTCCTTGGTAAGGACGAGGTCACCGGTTCAATCCCGGTCCCAGGCTCCAGTTTTGCGGGATTGGTCGAAGGAAGCAGGTTGTGGCTGGGCGGGGGTAACTCAGGGGTAGAGTCTCTGCCTTCCAAGCAGATGGTCGCGGGTTCGAATCCCGTCCCCCGCTCCATCATTGTGAGTGCGAGAGCGGCAAGGATTCAAGTTCGAGCGAGGTCAAGAGGCGATGGCGAAGGAAAAATTTGAGAGGAATAAGCCGCACCTGAATATTGGGACGATCGGGCACATCGATCACGGGAAGACGACTTTGACGGCGGCGATCACGAAGGTGCTGTCGAAGCACAACCCCAAGGTGCAGTTCCGGGCGTTCGATTCGATTGATAATGCGCCGGAAGAGCGGGAGCGCGGAATCACCATTGCGGTGTCGCACGTGGAGTATGAGACGGCGAACCGGCATTACGCGCACATCGATTGCCCGGGACACGCCGACTACGTGAAGAACATGATCACCGGGGCGGCGCAGATGGACGGCGCGATCCTGGTGGTGGCGGCGACGGACGGTCCGATGCCGCAGACGCGGGAGCACATTCTGCTCGCGCGGCAGGTGGGCGTGCCGTACATCGTGGTGTTTCTGAACAAGTGCGACGTCGTCGAGGATCCCGAACTGCTCGAACTCGTCGAGCTCGAAGTGCGCGAGCTGTTGAAGACGTATCAATTTCCAGGCGACACGGTACCGGTGATTCGGGGTTCGGCGCTGAAGGCGCTCGAAGGCGATGCGAAGTGGGAGAAGTCGATATTGGACTTGATGGAAGCGGTGGACAAGAACATTCCGCTGCCGCAGAGAGATATTGATAAGCCGTTCGCCATGCCGATTGAGGATATCTTCTCGATTTCGGGAAGAGGGACGGTCGTTACCGGAAGAGTGGAGCGCGGGAAGGTGAAGGTGGGAGAAGAGATTGAGATTGTGGGCTTCCGTCCGACGATGAAGAAAGTGGTGACGGGAGTGGAGATGTTCCGCAAGCTGCTGGATGA
>DATFQU010000244.1:0-9345 GCA_035264005.1 Candidatus Acidiferrales bacterium | reverse complement strand
CGCATTCACCGACGCCGTCAGCCGCTCGCCAAAACTTTTCCCCACTCCGAAATCCACCGACGTATGCCCCGGCAAATACAGATTCGGCACCGCCGGCGGATTGAACTGCCCATTCGTGAATCCCGACCCGTAGTAAACATTCCCCGCCGCGAACACTTTCCACGGCAACTTCGCGTTGAATCCCGCGTTCAGCGTGTTCCTCTGGTCGTGGTCCAGCGGGAAATATCCACTTGGTGGCGAAAAATCCGTTAGCCCTCCCGTAATCGGTGGCCGCCCCAGCGCGACTTGATTTGAGTACGCCAGATGAACCTTCACTCTGCGCCACAATTCCGGCGACTGCACCGTCAATTCCCACCCGCGAATCAGCGCCTGCTGAATGCTCAGCGGAAAAAACACGTCCGACTCGCCCACATTGTTGTGATCGAAAAAGTTCTCCGCCCTCGTCTGGAAATTATCTACCTCGAACGTCCATCCATGCACCGGAATCGTCACGCCAAACTGATGCTCCTCGTCCCGCTCTCCATGCAGCGGAATGAATCCCAAATTGTGAGCGTTCACAAATTTCAGCAGCGGCCCTGACGCCGTCTCCAGCGGTGGGGCCTGATAAAAATGCCCGTAGAATCCGTGCAGCACCCAATTCACTTTCGGCACGCGCACTGCCGCGCCCACTCGCGGACTCGTCGCGTCCTCGCTCACACGCGTGCCAGCGACCCCGCTCGTTGCGCCGCCCGAAAAATGCGACTGCCTCACGCCGCCCATCAGCGTCACCCACGAATTCACCCGGAATTTGTCCTCGACATACTCCTCTTCCAAGTTTCCTGTTGCCGGCTCGTCCTGCGCAATATTCGGATTGCTCCCATTGTTGAAAATCAGCCCAAAGAACTGACTGTCCCGCTGCTCAAATCCATAAGATCCAACCTGCGCATCATTTTTCGCCACGCTGATGCTGAACGTCGCCTGTCCTCCCGCGTACTTCGACGCGCGATTGTCCGTTGTGCTGATCGGCAAATCGTTCGCCGCGCCCGCATAATCTGCGCTGTTGTAATGATAAAAAGGCGAAATCGTTAGCAGCATGTTCGAACGTATCGTCCGCACCCACGAAAATGCCACCATCGCGTCCGCCTCATGCTGCCCGTCGCGCAATCCGCTCGACGGAAAATTCTGGTTTTCCGCATCTCCGGCATTTGGATCGAACGGTATCTGGTAATAATCCCGCCGCAGCGAAGTCACCGCGCGAAACTGGTTCTTGGCATCCTTATTAAAAATGACCGAGCCAAATCCTCCGTACCCATTCTCCGCGTCGTGCACAATCTCGCTCGTCGGCGTTTGCAATCCGTAATCGCTTCGGTCCCCATTCACCGCCGCAAAATACGCCAGCCGCTCCGTATGCCCGCCGAAATTTACTTCGTCATTCGTCTGCAAGAAATTCGCAAAGCTCGTCACCAACTCTCCATCATTATTTCGTCCCCATCCGTTCCTCGGCACCACGTTGAATACGCCGTACGTTCGGTCGCCATATTCCGCGTCATAACTCCCGCGCTGCACCTCCAAATAATCAATGTCCTTCGGATCGATCTGTGGCCCCAGATTCGTCGCAATGTTCGTATTCGGAATCGGCACGCCGTCAATCAGCCAGCTCACCTGATGCCCGCCGCGCATGTGCAGTTGATCGTGCGTCACGTACGCCCCCGGCACGTAGTCCGTAATCATTTGCAAGCTGTTCGTCCGGTCCGCTCCTGGCGTCTCCGCAATTTCCGTCCGGCTCACCATCGTCGTCGGAGTCACCGTCTCCGTATTCGCCGGCTGCACCGTGCTTTGAACTGTCACCTTCTGATTCAGCGCCGAAATTTCCAGCGGCAAATGCAGCACCGGCGCCGTCCCCGACACCACCGTGATTTTCTGCTCCAGCGTGTCAAATCCCGTCTGGCTCACTGTAATCACGTAATCGCCCAGCGGCACCGCCTCGATCCGAAACTCTCCGTTCGCATCCGTCGTCGCCGTCCGCGCCCAATCCGAATTCGCCGCCTTCAACATCACGGTCGCTCCAACAATCGGCCTGTGATCCGGATCGTGCACTACTCCCTGCACCGTCCCAAAAATCGTCGCCCACGCCATTCCCGCGCATACGCACACCACAATTCCCAACGTCACATAGCGCACGAACCGAAGTCTTTCTCGTTTTGGTTCAATTGTCATAAGTGCTCTTTTCCTCATCGCGCGCGTTTTTCGCGTGATGTTGTCGCCTTACGTTGTCGTCGCGGGCGTACCGGAATCCGTATGGTAAACTCCCCTCTGTCTGCCACGTTCTTCCCCTTGTCTCCCGTCGCCTCGACGCGTTGAACGTCCTGCGCTCCCATCGACGCGCAACGGATTCGCTCCCTGCACACTCGATCCGCCCCCACGCATGTCATTCCGAACCGGCCGCATCGTGGCCGGGTGAGAAATCTGCTGTTCATTTCTTGCTGACCACCGTTCACTGACCACTGCGCTTTCGTGGCACAGGCTTCAGCCTGTGTGCCTTTCGGGTGCCCCATGCTCGTTGTTCGAGCGTGGGGGCTTTTGCCATTGTTGAAAAGCATCTGTTCCTCATCGCGCCGCCAGTTCATTCGCTCAATGACGGCGGTGCTTGTCAGGGCGGCTACGGCTGTGCCGTAACACGCCTGCCATAAAAACTCGTTCCTTTTCGCGCACGCTTTGCGCGCGATGTATTCGCACTTGTCGTGTACCGCGAAGTTCTGCGGCCTTTTCCCTGTATGTCTGCTTGGTCTTACGCCCTTGGGGGATTAAACGGAGGAGGGAAGTACCCTGCAAAATCCGAAATCGTCATCGCGACACAAATCGCTCGCGCTGGCCGCATCGCTGGCAGCTTCGCGCCCGCGCTCAATTGAAACGGCGGCAGCGGCGAATTCAATCCATAATCCGGACCATGCTCCGCGCACTGGCACGTCGCGTTTTGCGCGTCCTTGGCCGCGCGCCCGCATTTCATCTTCGCCGCGCTCACGTGACGCCCGCGGCAGCACGCCATCGCGCACTCCTGCGCCATGCCCGCATCCGCTCGCGCCACCAGTGCAAGCGGCACCGCCAGCAGCGCCACAATCAACGTCGCAGCCTGTATCCGCCGCATCGCCATTTTTCGCCCGTTCGCAGCCGAAAGAACAGGCTCGTCGTCGTTTGTACTCCCCGCATCGCCACCAGTCTTAGCACGCACCACTCCGCCTCATATACGCTCCCTCCGCCCCAACTGGATTGCCATCTCCTCTCATTCCCGTTACCCTCGCTTTTTATGCCCGTGCCTCCGCTCATCTACCACGACCGCTACGACCTCCACCTCGGCTCGCACGTTTTCCCCTCGCAAAAATACCGTCTCGTTCGCGACGCCCTCATCGCGAACCACCACGCCTCCGCAGCCGACATCATCGCACCCGCGCCCGCCTCCGACGAAGACATCCTCCGCGTCCACACTCCGGCCTACGTCCACAAACTCAAAACCGGCACGCTCGCTCCTCATGAAATCCTCCGCATGGAAATCCCATACTCCAACGAACTCATCGACGCCGTCTGGCTCGCCGCCGGAGGCTCCATCGAAGCCGCCCGCCGCGCTCTCGCCCTCGCCCTCGCTTCTGCGTCAGCTTCCTCCAAGTCCAACTCACTCCCCGTCGCCGTCAACATCGGCGGCGGCTTCCATCACGCGTTCCCCGACCACGGCGAAGGTTTCTGCGTCATCCACGACGTCGCCGTCGCCATCCGCCGCCTCCAGCACGACCGCGCTATTCGCACCGCCATGGTCATCGACACCGACGTGCACCACGGCAACGGAACCGCTGCCATTTTCGCCAGGGATCCTTCCGTTTTCACCTTCTCCATCCACCAGGAACACAACTATCCCGAACCCAAGCCTCCGTCATCCCTCGACGCCAATCTCCCCGACGGCATCGGCGATGAACACTATCTCTCCATCCTCGACGCGCACCTCTCCCGCGCCTTTCGCGAATTTCATCCCGACCTCATCTTCTACGTTGCCGGCGCGGACCCTTACTGCGAAGACCAACTCGGCGGCCTCTCGCTCACCATCGAAGGCCTCCGCCGCCGCGACGCCCTCGTCTTCGACTACGCGCACCGCCACCGCGTCCCCATCGCCATCACGTTAGCGGGTGGGTATGCAAGACAGGTGGCAGACACGGTGAAGATCCACGTAAACACAATTCTGGCCGCGTCCATGCCCCGCTGAACTCTTTCCCATCGGCGCAATGTGCTGCTCGAGACCGTAGGGGCGGCTTTACGCCGCCCTTTCTTTGGCTTTGTTTGTCGTAGCTGTGCTGCTTGCCGCGCCCGAGCGACTCCACCGGTCGCGCCGCATTAGCCTTTACGCGCCTTAGCAACGCCGCCGGGCGGCTCCCATGCCGCAGTCCAAACGGGCTGTGCATCTAAGTCACGTGGGACCTCAGGCTCTCGTTCTGTTTTTGCTTTTGTTGCCCTTATCCGCAGCAATCCAGGGTTGCAGCGCTCGCCGCACACCCGCACCAGCCACCGGCCAAGTCATATTCGCCCAAAAAATACCCGCCCCCGGAATTCCTGATTTTGGCAAGGTCAACGATTATCTGTACCGCGGAGCCCAGCCTCGTGACGACGGGCTCGATCACCTCAAACTGTTTGGCATCGACACCATTATCGACCTCCGCGGCGAACTGCACGGAGTTATTGAGAATGAGCGCCAACGCGCGCAATCGCTGGGCATGCGTTTCGTGAATCTGCCCGGCAATGGCTGGTCGCCCGCGACTGACGAAGAGATTGCCCAGTTCTTCGCTCTTGTTCGCGAGCGCCCAAGAAGAAAAATCTTCATCCATTGCTGGCTTGGCGGAGACCGCAGCGGCATGTTCATCGCCGCCTACCTATCGCCTTTGACCGGTGGACGCCCGACCAAGCGGTTCAGGAGATGCGTGCCTTTCACTACTTGGAATTCTGGCACCCGAGCATGAAACGCTATGTCCTGCATTTCCCAGAACGTCTTGCCCATTCCCCCGAACTCGCACCCTTTCGCCAACACCCGAGCGCTCCGTAAATGCAACACAATAAAGGCAATACGTTCAGAGGCGTTGCTCCAGTAAAGCCTACGACACACTTAGTATTACGCCCATTTGCCTCTCTCCCCATCTCTGTATAATCAGCCGAGAAAAGCAAGCCGATCTCCTCGTAGGGGTCAAGTGCGAGGGCGATCTAGCTCAAAGCAGTCCTAGATAACAGCGTTCCTACCGGGTTGGCGAGGGGCGGTTTTTCGCAGTCGAATGTCGAACAGCGGATTGAGTAGCGGTTTCTTGATTCACTGATCGCTGACAAGGAGGTCGCCATGGCTCGCTACAAGCCTTTGGGTCAGATTTTCGCGCTCGCGATTCTGGGGTTGCTCGTGACCTGCGTTTCGGCTCAGGCGCAACAGTTCTCCGCAACCAAAAATATCTCTAACAATTCCGACTTTTCTTTCACGCCGCAGGTCGCTGTGGATTCTAACGGGACTATCTACATGGCATGGGAAGATGACACCGCCACCAATTCCAACATCCTGTTCAGCCATTCAACGGATGGTGGGGCAACGTTTTCGGCGCCGATAAATCTTTCCAACACATCGGGTCTTTCATTCGCTCCGCGAATTACAACGGGTACAGCCGGCAATGTCTATGTGACTTGGCAGGACGACACGCCCGGCAATACCGTCATCATGTTCAGCCATTCGACCGATGCCGGCGTGACCTTCGCCGCTCCGATCAACCTCTCGAATGGCTCCGCCAATTCCAGCACGCAACAGGTCGCCGTAGATGCGGCAGGTAACGTCTTCGTCGTTTGGGAGAACGACACCCTCAATCTCGGTATTTTCTTCAGCCGTTCAACCGATGGAGGCGCCACATTCTCCGCGCCGGTCGCTCTTTCCACCAATACGCTTGGCTCTTTTTCCCCGCAACTTGCGATCGGTCTCAGCGGTAACCTGAATGTCGTCTGGGAAGATGATGCCAACGGCGGCGCCGACATCTCGTTTAGTGACTCGTCCGATCACGGTGCGACCTTCTCATTGCCTGAAAGTCTTTCATTTCATACCGGGAATTCCATGAACGCCCAGATCGCTACCGATCTGAATGGCAATATTGACGTCATCTGGCAAAACGACAGTCCGGGCCACTTCGACGTATTCTTCAGCCGCTCGGCCGATAACGGAGTCACATTCTCCACTCCACGTAATATCTCCAACGGTTCCGGCGAGGCGGAAGATCCCCAACTCGGCCTCGACACCAAGGGCAATATCAACGCAATTTGGGAGGACAACACGCCTTCAGTCTTTAATCCGGATATCTACTTTGCCCGCTCAACCGATGGCGGCGTGACCTTCTCAAGTCCCTTGAATATTTCAAATGACTCCGGCATTTCTGCCAATCCGTTTCTGACGGTGGACGTCGGCGGAAATATAAATGTGGCCTGGGAGGATGACACACCTGGCAATCGCGATATCTTCTTCAGTCGCTCAACCAATTCAGGAGCGACGTTTTCCGCGCCACTCAATCTTTCAAATGACTCGGGCCTCTCCTTAGCTCCGAACATGGCCGCGGACAAAAATGGCAACCTAAACGTCACCTGGCAGGACGCCACACCGGGAATCTCGCAAATCTTTTTCGCCCGGTTGGCGGGGAACATCGTCGCAAACCAGCCGCCAGTCGCCAACGCAGGCGCGGATCAAACGATACCGTGCGCAGGGCCAAGCGGCGCCTCTGTCACCTTGAACGGCTCTCAATCCAGCGATCCGAATGGCGGCACGCTCACTTTCGTTTGGACGGATGACCTAGGAAATGTCGTGGGTACCACAGCCGTCATTCAAGTCACCGTGGGTGCAGGTACTCACGCTTTCACACTGACCGTTAGCGACTCGGCCGGCCTTAGCTCGTCCACCACAACTCACGTTACCGTCGGAGCTACGGCTCAGCTTTCACTCCAGCTCACTCTGTCTCCGAACGTCCTCTGGCCGCCCAATCACGAACTCATCCCAATCACTGCGACCGTCGCAGCAAGCGACAGTTGTGACTCCAATCCGGCTGTTACATTAGTCTCGATCACGAGCAACGAGCCGGACAACGGCTTGGGCGACGGCGACCAGCCCAATGACATCCAGGCGATCGGCGGCGGACCCCTTCCGTTCGGCACCGACGTACTCTCGTTCTTGTTGCGCGCCGAACGCTCCGGCATGGGCAGTGGCCGCGTCTACACCGTCACTTACATGGTGAAAGATGCCTTGGGCAATGCGTCTTCGGTCTCCGCTCAGGTGTTCGTCCCAATCAATCAAGGCACCAGTGCAGGTGCTTCGGGGACTTCCTTGCAGCACAACAAGATGAAGAGGTTGCCGCCGAGGGGATAAAAAGGCCGCGCCCTGAATACACGGAAGCACGGCTCGGCCCCCAAAACGAATGAGGGTTCGCATCTCGGCGCCCCGGCTTGTCGCAGCCAGAGCAGGGCACCGAACCCTCAGTTCTGTCGTCGGGAACCATGCGCGACGAACGCAGTCTATGTCGCAAACTTTCGCGGCCGTTTCCCTTGCAAAATTAGCATAATCGGACCATGCGATTGGCGTCCGCCATCCGGGTGTCCGCATGGGAACGAAAATCAATAGGAAGACGACTTCTGTGCGCGTTCGCCCGTGTTGCGGTGTTATTCCTTCTCGCCATTGCAGTTGGGTGCGTTTTTTACGCCGAACAGTTTCGACTCGAGGCTGCGCTCTGGCACTGGAGGCATGGAGACAAAACAACAATCGGGAATTATCAGGTGCCTGTCCCGAAGCACTGGCTCGCTTCTGACTTAGGCTACGAAAGCCTTACCCTGGTCAACACCGCGCCGACTTTCCCGAAAGACGGCAAGTTCCATACGGCGGCGTCGATATTTGCTTCCGTGTCTCGGAATTGGCCAGTTGAAACTAACAGATCCGATTTCTGGCTCGCGCTAGAACGCCAGCGGCTTGCTCGCGAGGGTGTCAAGGGCGCCGAGGAAAAGACGGTTAAATTCGGAGACGAATCCATCACATGCATCGGCGGTCGGGAACTGAGCGCGATCCTGGGTAAAACGCCAAACGCGCGCATGCCGGAAATAGATACCATCTCCCTCCATTGCATGTCAGAGCGTGGCTTGGATATCCTGTTCGTTGGCGAGCCGTTCGATGTTCAGCCCTTTTATACGTTTCTTTCACAGATTCGAAGTCAAAAATGAAGCTCCCAGGGCAGTCGACAGCAGACGCTCGCTCTTGACGCACCATTAGGGCCAACTCGGGTTTTTCTTGCCTCGATTTCACTTTTCCCTTGCATCCCCCGCTCCACTTCCACTACATTTACGCCAACCTATTGTGCGCGGCGATGCAGTCCATCGAATATATTGGCCTGCCGTTGCCAAAGGAGTGGCAGCCGTTTGACGAGCATTCTCGCGATTGCCAACCAAAAGGGCGGCGTCGGAAAAACGACCACCGCTATCAACCTTGCAGCAGCCATCGCGCTGCGAAAAAAACGAACCCTCCTCATCGATCTCGATCCACAATCCAACGCCTCCATCGCTTTTCTCGATCCCGCCGAAATCCAAGTCTCCATGTTCGACATTTTCACCGGTCAGGCGCCGGAAATGTCCAAAGTCATTCGCGCCACCAAGCACGCCAATCTTTCCATCGCCCCAGCAAAGCTGTCTCTCGCGCGCCTCGAACAGCAGCTCGCCGGCCAATTCGACGCGCCTTACAAATTGAAGGACTCCCTCACCCCCGTTCTCAAAGATTTCGAATACGTGGTCATGGACACGCCTCCGGCCCTCGGAATCCTCACCGTCAACGCGCTCGTTGCCGCCACTCACTTGATGGTCCCGATTCAAGCCGCCTATTTCGCCATCGAAGGCACCGACGATCTCCTTGAAACCTACGCGCGCATTCGTTCGCGCCCCAATCCCAATCTCAAAGTTCTCGGCGTCGTCATCACGCTCTTCGATCGCCGCACCAATATTTCCCGCGACACGCACGAGCAGATTCGCGCCGTCTTTGGCGACGCGCTTTTCAAGACGCGCATCAGCAAAAACGTTCGTCTCGAAGAAAGCCCAGCCTATAAGGAAACCATTTTCAGTTTCGCGCCCAAATCCCCTGGCGCAGAAGAATACAAGAAGCTTTCTATGGAGGTTATCCAACGTGTCGAAGCGGATCGGGTTGCCAGTCACTCTCAAGATGCGGCATGACGCGCACTACGTCGAAACTCTGACTAGTTTCAGCGGCGCGTCCGTCGGCCGCATGATTCCTATCTCCAAGATTCATCCGAATCCCGACCAGCCCCGCAAAGCCCTCGGCGATCTCTC
>DATFQU010000243.1:0-3491 GCA_035264005.1 Candidatus Acidiferrales bacterium | reverse complement strand
TGGCGGAGTGCGCGGTGATCGGAGTAAACAACGAACTCAAAGGCCAAGTTCCCGTTGGATTCCTGGTTCTCAAACGAGGAGTTGACCGCAATCACGACGAAATTGTCTCCGAGGTCGTGCAGATGATTCGACAACGCATTGGACCAGTAGCGGCCTTCAAGACCGCGCTGGTAGTGCCGGCTCTGCCCAAGACGAGGTCGGGGAAGGTCCTGCGTGGGACGATGCAGAAGATTGCTGATGGCAAGGACTACAAAATACCGGCAACTATCGACGATTCTTCCACATTGACGGACATTGCTGAGGCGTTGCGGCGGGTGGGATACGCCAAAGAGAGTCCTAGTTCGGTTTCTTAAATCCTAGAAAAGTGAGCGCCGGCTTCGACGTGAGCAGGTCAGCCGTGCATTAACGGAACTGTTGGAAGTCCGGCACTGGTTGCTGGTGCTCGACCAACTGCCGGTCGCGATCTCCGAGTTTGGGATTACCGCGCGGCGCCGTGTGGGCGGTTGTACATCAGGTGATGCCGCAACTATTTCCGAGAATGAACGACGTGTATGCGCGCTATGACGCCGCTGTCACAGCGCTCGCCGGATTGGATCCATTGCTCGCATTCGTATTGCGATCGAAAGACTTGCTCGGCATCCTGCCTGGATTGAGCGCCACTATCGCCACTGCCGATGAACAGGCAGCAGCGATGCTCCCACAAATAGGTGATTTCCTAATGTCAAAAGCGATACCAGCCCTCGACAAGGCGGCCCTCTTGCTGGCTTGGAGGCATTCGACTGTGACCTGGATTCGTACTCGTCGAAAGATCAATGAAAAACTAGATTTGGCGGAACTCACGGCACTTCTCAAGTCATTGAAGCCGGCAGCGACGGTAGGCGGCGCTGCTGCCGGATAGTAGGGAAGACTCGAAAGCTTGCGCTTGGGATTTCAAATTACATTATGAGTTTAAGGGCTTGATTGCGTCATGCGCTCGTTTTGCGTTCCGAGTCGAAAAACAAAGGCCGAGCGCTCGCTCTTTAGAGTTCGTCCAGCATCGCAGATGCGCGAGCGACCTTACCCACCTGTTCCGAGTCAGAGAGAAAAAGACGCTCTCTGACTCGGATTCTTCTGCGATACCATCTCCCAACCCAATCCACAACTTGCTAACCGGTTACTTCCAGAACTTTCGTCCTTAAACTCGCCAACCAGAGCTATACTAAGACGTCTTAGTAGCCACGGAATACGCTCGTATGCCCAAACCTGACACATTGCAGGGTGCGCTCGATCTGCTGATCCTAAAAATTCTGTTTCACCGCTCTCCCCTCCACGGCTATGCCATCATGACGGCCATTCAAGAGATCTCGGACGATGCTTTGCGTGTGGAGGAGGGCTCGTTATATCCGGCGCTCCATCGCATGGAGGAAGCCGACTGGCTGCGTGGCAGATGGATTCACAAGCCGAATGGCCGGCGAGCGCGAATCTACGAATTAAGCCCTGCAGGCAAGAAGCAGTTAGCGGCGGAAGAAGCGCGCTGGAACCATGTGACGGCTGCCGTAAATCGCGTACTGAGGATGGCTTGATATGTCGATCTGGTCACGAATTGCGAATACCCTGCGACGGGGCGATCGCCTGAATAGCGAGATTGATGAAGAATTGCAGTCGCACTTGCAAGAAGCCATCGAAAGTGGACGCGATCCAGCCGAAGCGCATCGTGCCTTGGGAAATACCCTCAGATTGCGCGAGCAGGCGCTCGACTTCCGCATTCTGCCCTGGCTCGATTCCTTGAAGATGGACGCGATCTTCGGATGGCGACAGGTCCGCAAGAACAAGATTACTTCGACCGCTGCCGTGCTCTCGCTCGCCCTCGGTATCGGCGCATGCACTGCCGCGTTCCGATTAATTGACGCAGTCTTGCTCCGTCCCCTGCCGATCACCGATCCAGCCAATCTCTACGCTCTGGTGCGACGCATGCCCGACGCCAACGGGCAGATGACAATTGGAGACGCATGGGCGTATCCGGCGTTTACGCAGATGCGGCAGACGGTGAAAGGCAAAGCGGAGTTGATCGCAGCCTCCTTCGTCTATCCCGGCGATATTACTTACGACGATAATGCCGAGCTGGAAAGGGTTAATTTGCAGTATGTCTCGGGATCGATGTTCTCGTCGTTTGGCTTACATGCTGCGGCCGGGCGGCTGCTTACCGAAAGCGATGACACCACTCTGGGAGCGCATCCCGTAGCAGTCATTTCTGACGATTACTGGGCTCGCCGGTTTGGCCGTGACCCCAAAGTGGTGGGACGAACGTTTCGGATGGGCACGCACCTTTATCAAATCGTCGGAGTCATTGATGGCCGATTCAGCGGCACCGAAACCGGCACCATGACGGCCATGTTTGTGCCGACCATGATGAATCCTAAAGTCCTACGCAACAATGCATTCTGGTTCCGAACACTGCTGCGGCTGTTGCCGGGCTCCAGTGCGGAAGCGGTTCGCCAGCAGCTTGCCGCGACATCGCGCGCCTCCGAAGAGGAAAGGATGCGGGGGGAGCCACGCGAAGTTTTCGAGCGAGACATGAATCAGCAACTGCTGATGGTGCCCGCCGCGGCGGGAGCCTCGGATTTGCAGAGCGACTATCGCTCATCATTGTGGATGCTGGCAATGTTGACCGCGCTTGTGCTGTTGATCGCCTGCGCCAACGTAGCGAATTTAATGACCGCGCAGGCAGAATCGCGTAGCCGCGAGATGGCAGTGCGCGTTTCTCTTGGCGCCGGCCGCTCGCGGTTGGTAAGACTGGTGATGCTCGAAAGCCTCTGGATCGCGCTGCTTGCAGCCGCCGCAGGATGTGCGTTTGCATGGTGGGCCGCTCCCTTCGTCGTCAGCCGAATTAATCCTGTAACAAACCCTGCTCGGCTGTGGCTCCCGTTCGATCTCCGATTATTCAGCTTCGCGGCCTTGCTGACTCTCGCTGTGACGCTGATATTCGGCTCGTTGCCTGCCTTGCGCAGCTCGCAGATCAGGCCTGCTCGCGTGCTGAAGGGCGGAGATGATCCGAAAGCGCGTCACCGCACAATGCATTTGCTGGTTGCCGGCCAGGTGGCATTCTGCTTCATCGTGCTGCAGCTCGCCGGCCTGTTCGTGGTCACCTTCCAGCGGCTCACGAACCGGCCGGTTGGATTCTCTCCGGAAAGAGTGCTGGCGATGGAGACGATTTCTATGCAACCTCAACCCCCGGCCATATGGGACCAGGAGCTTGAGCACCTGCGTAACGTCCCGGGTGTTGAGTCGGCCGCGATTGCGAGCGATACCCTGCTTTCGGGATGGGACACGATCACCTCTGTCTCAGTGAATGGCGCCACTCCCAGTCTTGTGCTCACTCATGAACTCAACATTTCGCCAGGATGGCTGCACGTGATGCGCATTCCGCTGCTCAACGGCCGCGACTTCCGGCCAGAAGATGTTTACCCCGGAGTTGCCATCGTGAACCAGGCATTCGCGCGAGCGTATTTCAA
>DATFQU010000242.1:0-3211 GCA_035264005.1 Candidatus Acidiferrales bacterium | reverse complement strand
TTCCGTGGCAGCCCCGTTAAACGGACCAAGTATCTCGGACTGATGAGAAATGCCTGCGTGGCACTGGGTAATTCGAGCATCGACCCGAAAAATCCCGCGTACCCGCGCATTATCCAACGTCTAGAAGAACTTGCTTCCACGGAAGATGCCATCCTCGCCGAACATGCCGCTTGGGCGCTTATACGCTTGCGCGCTCACTGCAAAGAGCAGGCAGCTGCCGACCAACTTCACAGCTTCAGCCAGCGTGGAAACCAAATTCCCGTCGCGTTACGCGACCGCGTCACCGATCATGCGGAGGAGGAATGATTACGTTCAGCTTCGTTGCTAATTTCGCTGCCGCACAGCCTCACTTCAGCTTCCCGCAAAACGCCGTCGCCAACGAGGAAATCGTCCTGCGCTGGATTCACATTGTCTCGGGAATCATTTGGATTGGCCTGCTTTATTTTTTCAATCTTGTTGGCATGCCCACAATGAAGGCGCTCGAAGACGCCACGCGCCGCAAGGTTTATCCCGTGCTGATGTCCCGCGCCATGCATTGGTTTCGCTGGAGCGCACTCGTGACCGTCCTTGTCGGCCTGCGTTATTACACGATCCTGCTGCAGATCGACGCGCAAAACTCCGGCCAGCCCGGACTGCTCGGCCGCTGGCTCGGCGAATGGTTCCTCGTATGGCTTGTGGCCTACGCAATTATTTATGCGCTGCAGATGCCTTTTGGAGGTCCGCTCGCAAACGGCTGGATTCGCGCGATCCTGATCGCGATTGTTGTCATCGTGGCCTCGTGGGTAATTCTCAGTTGGAACGCAGGTCCCGACGTTTCGAATGCTCATCTGTCCATCAGCGTTGGCGGAGGCTTGGGATTAATCATGCTGATGAACGCCTGGGGAGTCGTCTGGCGAGTGCAGAAACGAATGATTCAGTGGACACGCGCCAGCGCGGAGAATGGCACGCCTATTCCGGAGAAAGCTGCGAAGATGCTGCAATTTTCAAACTTCGCTTCGCGCACGGCTTTCTGGCTCTCGTTTCCTATGCTTTTTTTCATGGCCGCCGCGGAACACTATCCGTTTCTGAGCAGCCTCGGACACTGATTAAGCATTCGGGATAAGCGGAGACAGGCGAGCCACGCGGGGAAGCGAACGTTTAATGTGAGAGCACTCGCGTCTGCGTTTCCGACACGAGCTCGTAGTTGACGCCGCGCCAACGAATCCGCCGTTCATGCGCGGATATAGCGAAGTTCCACAGGAACAAAGCAGAAACGATCGGCGCGAATGCAATCCACACCCAGCTGGTTTGATCGCATTTCATTCGCCATTCCGGCAGTATGTCTTGCACTGCGATCCCGCGAAGCGCGCCCTTCGTCGCCGACAGCAGCACAATCAGCAGCGCCAGCAAAAGCATTCCCGCCCACGAAAAACCGTCAACCATGCGCGCGAGAATCTCAAATGTCGCATAGGCCAAGGTGACGCAGTACGAGAGATGCGCTAATCCTGCCCATCCCCAACGCGCCGGAGAATAAACCCGTGTCAAAATCATTTGCCGGTTTGTGAATTCCAACAATTGTTCGGCGGTCACGTCTCCAACCGTGGGCGCCAAGCACTCCGGGACAAAAAGAATCCGCAATCCAGCGCGCTCCAGGGCGTTCGTCAAAGCCCAATCATCGCTGACCGCGCCCTGCCACGCCTCCAATACTCGTGCGCGTTCAAACATCTCCCGGCGAATCGCTGTTCCGCCCCCCCAGCAAAAGTTCCGGCTGTGGTCCCCGAGCTGCGTTGCAACCGCGGCATTCCATGCAGACAGCATGTAGCTCGCGAAACCGCCCTTATTCGGGAAGTACCAACGATACGTCGTCGCCGCGCCGAGAGTAGCGTCCGTCAGAGGTGCGACGATATGCGAAAGCCAAGCTCGTCCGAGCCGCGCATCGGAATCCACGAATACAAACGCTTCGAATTTCTCTCCGGCCTCGTTTACCGCAGCTCTGAGATTGTTCACTTTTTCGCCGCGCTCTTTTGGCGAGCCCGCAATCACCGTGTGCGTGGGGTGTTTCGACGAGGAAGACACTTTGTCGATGACCGTGCGCGCCGGATCAAGCGCGCTGGCCAGAACGAAAAACGTCTCGTAGGTCGGGTAATCGAAGTTCAACAGCGCCGCCAGATTGCCTTCCAATCCTTGTTCTGCGCCTTTGCATGGGCAGATCACGGCCACCCGAGGCGCATAGAAGCCTGAATGTCTCCCAATGCGCTGCCGCGCCATAACCAGCCATTTCCATCCCTCCCACAGAGAGACGATCCCCTGGCCAATCTGCTGCAGCACGAGAATGTAAAAAAGTGCCAGCATGCACAATCAAGCATAGCCGAATACCCGGCCATTCGAACGACCAGCCGGTAAGCGGATTCTAAAGCGTTATTTGTTCGATGGGACAGCCGGAAGAACAGGTCACTACTTGGCTTCACTCGCTTGGGCCAGGTAGCGTTTCCGGCTGGCCATAATTACCGACCGTGCGGCGGCGGCGTCGCTCCAGCCAAGAATTCTCGTCTTCTTGTTCTCCAGCTCCTTGTAAATTGTAAAGAAATGCTCGATCTCGCGCCGCAGGTGGGGAAAGAGCTGCTTCGCCGTGTTGATTCCGTCATATCTCGGATTGTGTTGCTGCACGGCCAAAATCTTTTGATCCCGTTGCGATTTGTCAATCATCCGCAATACGCCGACCGGTCTCACCTCGACCATGCACCCGCTGAACGACGGCTCTTCCACTACGGTCAACACGTCCAGCGGATCGCCATCCTCGCCCAGGGTCCCGGGAATGAAGCCATAATCGCCCGGATAGTGCATCGGCGAGTAGAGGAACCGGTCCAGACGAAAAATTCCCAATTCCTTGTCATACTCGTACTTGTTCCGCGAATTCTTGGGAATCTCCACAATCATACGGACAATCTTCGGAGTTTGCGGGCCGGGGTCGATTTCGTGGATTTTGACTGTCACAATTCAGCGTAGCCAAAATTCCCATGCGTCGGCAAGGGAAATCGCAATTTAGGACGCGCTGCCTCCGTGCGAGACTATAATTTTTGCGCTGCTCTTTGAACATTCATGGAAGCATACGAGCACTTCCATCTGATTGGTCAGGCGCTGTGGCGCTGGTTCGTCACGCGCTGTTACGACTCGCTGCTTGTTGGACTGTTATGGTTCGCCGGTCTTTGGTATCTGCACGTTCGCTGGGCGC
>DATFQU010000241.1:0-10564 GCA_035264005.1 Candidatus Acidiferrales bacterium | reverse complement strand
GGGTTTCATTTGCACTTCGCCCCCGGCGACGGAATTGCGCGAACGCGTATGTATCGCAGCTTCGGTGCGATGTGGCAGGGTTGGACGAAAAATCTCTACGCGCTCCTCGGCGCCACATTCGCAAACGCTGCTCGCGAAATCATCGTTACTTTCCCGTGGCTATTCTGGGTCTTCCTTGTCCTTGGAATTTGGGTGCGCGGCCCTGTCAAAGCGTGGCTTCTGGCCGCGGCAGCCGCTGCTCTCGTGCTTCGTCACATCTGGTACGCCCGCGAATTAAGAGCGAATCGTTATTCCGTGCGTTTCATCATATATTATGAGTTGGCCGCATTCCTTTATACCGCGATGGTCTTAGCGTCTGCGTGGAAGTACCGCCGCGGTAAAATCGCCTGGAAGGGCAGGGAATACGCCGCTCCGGGCAAATAGTCGGCCGCTGATTCATCCATGATTAAGCTGACGCGAAAACTCGAATTCTCCGCCGCGCACTTTTATCACAGCCCGAAATTCTCCGCGGAGGAGAACCGCCGCGTATTCGGCAAATGCAATAGTCCGCACGGCCACGGCCACAATTACGTTCTCGAAGTCACCGTCGCGGGCGAGCCCGATCCGCAGACCGGAATGATCCTCGACCTCAACGAACTCAAGGAAATTCTCGATCGCGAAGTGACCGCCCGCTTCGACCATCGCCATTTGAACCATGACGTTCCGGAACTGGCCGGCAAAGTCCCAACCTGCGAAGAGCTCGTCGCCGCTCTTTGGCGAATTCTTGAGCCGGCAATAGCTCCCAAAATCCAGCATGGCCGTCTGGATCATCTCCGCCTGTACGAATCGCCGGATCTTTTCGCCGATTGTTCGAGGAACGGTCAATGAAACTATCGCTCACGCGCCGTTATTCGTTCCCTGCGTCGCACCGTTTGTTTCGCTCCGACTGGAGCGACGCCGAGAACCACCGCGTCTTCGGCAAGTGCGCGAATCCGCACGGTCACGGCCACAACTACGTGCTCGAAGTCACCGTCACAGGGCCCGTTGACCCTGCTACAGGTATGATCGCCAACCTCGCCGATCTCGACTCTTTCGTTCGCGCCCGCGTTCTCGATGATTTTGACCACGTCAACCTGAACGAGCAAATTCCGGAGTTTCGCGGCGCAATTCCTACCACCGAAAATCTTTGCCGTGTGATTTACAACCGTCTAAGCGGCTTTAGCCATGCGCGAATCGAACGAGTTCGCATCGAAGAAACGGCCAAGAACAGCTTCGAATACGTTGCGGAGACAGCGCCTTCGCGCGAAACGGCTGAGTACGAATTTCAAGAGGAGCATTCCTGAAATGAGTGACGCCACCGAAACTAAAACCATTCAGCTTGCCGAACCCGTCGAAACCGAAACCATCGCCGACCTGATCCGCCGCATAATCATCTTGCTTGGGGAAGATCCCAACCGTGAAGGCCTCCGCAAAACTCCCGAGCGTTTCGAGAAGGCGCTGCGCTTCCTCACCAGCGGCTATCGCCAGGATCCAGAAACCATCCTCAACGGCGCCACGTTCAGCGTCTGCTACGACGAAATGGTCGTCGTCAAAGACATCGAACTTTATAGCATGTGCGAACACCATCTCTTGCCATTCTTCGGCAAGTGTCACGTCGCCTACATTCCCTCGAAAAAAGTGATTGGTCTTAGCAAGGTCGCTCGTCTCGTGAACATGTATGCACGCCGCATGCAAATTCAGGAGCGCCTTACGAATCAAATCGCCAAAGCCATCGAGCAGAAGCTTAGCCCGCAGGGTGTCGGCGTGATCATCGAAGCGCGCCATCTCTGCATGGTGATGCGCGGCGTCGAAAAGCAGCAGTCTTCCGCCGTCACCAGCGCGATGCTGGGCGTTTTCCGCGAGAACAAGCAGACGCGCGACGAGTTTCTCGCGCTCGTCGCCGCAAAACATAACTAATTCTTCTGCGAGGACGCCCCTCCCGCCTCGGCTAAGGAATGTAATATGCCAGTCGTCTCCGTGACTCGCCTTCGCGTCCGCTCTTGGCGCTTTCTTCCTGGGTTTCTGTGGTACGCCTTTCGCTCGAGTCGCGAAGCCACAAACGCCGAAGGCAACATCGCCGCTCAAGTTTTGAACGATCGCCACCGCACGTTTTGGACCGCAACGATATGGACGACCGAAGCAGCTATGAAGAACTTCATGCTCACGGGAGCTCATCGCGAAGCCATGCGCAAGCTGCTCGACTGGTGCGACGAAGCATCACTCGTTCACTGGACTCAGGAAAGCAGCGAACTTCCAACGTGGTCGGAAGCCCATCGCCGTTTGCACAGCGAAGGCCGCCGCTCAAAAGTAAATCATCCATCCTCTGCGCACGTCGCCTACGAAATTCCCGAGCCCCATACGCGCCGCTCCTTTCGCCTGAAGTGACGCGCGCGCCCGTTTCACTGATGAGTAATTGCGCCCGTCCCAAGCTCGCTCCGAAACGCTTGTTTCACAAAATATTTCTATTGCCTGAGTGTCACTCTATGCTAGTCTCCTTAAGACACCAGAAGAGACAAGCGTAGAGCAGGGTGTGACGATTCAGGAGGGAATGAGTTGAGCGAGGCCAAAATAGGCGTTATCGAGCAGTTCCGCCGCGCCGAAAAAGATACCGGTTCGCCGGAAGTGCAAATCGCATTGCTCAGTGAACGCATCAACTATTTGACCACTCACCTCAAAGCCCACGTCAAAGATCATTCTTCGCGGCGAGGCCTCATCATGATGGTGAACCGCCGCCGCAGGCTTTTGGAGTACCTGAACCGTCGCGACCCGGATCGGTATCGCGAGATTGTCGACAGACTTAGTTTGCGCAAGTAACACGGCTTTTCAACCCAGCCGTTTCACGCCCGCCCGGAGTTCTCCCTACGCATCGTATCGTTTCGCAGGGCTCGGCGAGCGCTCGTGTGCGCAAATTCATCGCGCTCGATAGGTTGAAGCAAAATGCCTGCTCGCCCGTTGTCTCTTCCCAAAAGGTCGCGGGGATGTCCCCGCAATAAAAAACGGAAAGGCGCTCCGGCAGGGCCGGAGTGCAAAGGATGAAGGTGAATGTCACATCAAACAACAGTTGAAATCGGCGGACGCCAGATGAGCTTCGAGACGGGCAAAATCGCCCGCCAAGCCCATGGCGCAGTCGTAATTCGCTACGGCGATACAGTCGTTCTATCGACTGCTTGCATGGATAGCAAGGCCACGGAAAAGGACTTCCTTCCGCTGACTGTAGACTACAAGGAGTACACATACGCCGCGGGCAAAATCCCCGGCGGATTTTTCAAGCGCGAAGGACGTCCCACCGAGCGCGAAATTCTCGTTTCGCGCCTAATAGACCGTCCGTTGCGGCCGCTATTTCCCGAAGGCTGGGCGACCGAGACCCAAATCGTAAGTTTGGTCCTCTCCGCCGATAGCGACAACGATCCCGACGTTTTGGGCGTCACCGCCGCTTCGGCCGCATTGTTTTGTTCCGCCATTCCCTTTGACAAGCCCATCGCCGCCGTCCGCGTCGGCTTGCTCGAAGGCCGCCTGACCGTCAATCCGACCGTCGCCGAGCAGAAGACCAGCCTGCTGAATATCGTCGTTGCAGGCTCCGAACAAGCGATCGTCATGGTTGAAGCTGGCGCTCTCGAAGTCTCCGAGGAAACCGTCGCCGACGCCCTCGCCTTCGGCCACGAGCAAATCAAGAAAATCATCGGCGCAATTCGCGAGCTGCATGCCTTGGTCAAGCCGAAAAAGCTCGAAGTCAAGCCGCCTGCCTTTGACGAATCGCTCGCCAAGAAGATCGAATCGAAATACGGCGAACGTCTGCACGATGCGCTCGACACCGCCAAGTACGAGAAGCTCGAGAGCTATGGCCGCATCGCCGCCATCCAAAAGGAAATTCTCGCTGAAATTCCCGAAGACGACGCAGAAAAGCAGAAGCTCGCTCTTCGTGCCTTTGAGCGCCTTCGCGAACGTCTCTTCCGCGACGACATGATCAAGAAGCATCGCCGTCCTGACGCCCGCGCCTTCGACCAGATTCGCCGGATCACCTGCGAAACCAGCCTGCTTCCGCGCGTTCACGGCTCCGCGCTCTTCACCCGCGGTGAAACGCAATCTCTCGCCACCGCCACGCTCGGCACCAAAGACGATATGCAGCGCCTCGATCTGCTCTTTGAGCAGGACGTCTTCAAGCGCTTCATGCTGCATTACAACTTCCCACCGTTCTCCGTCGGCGAAGTGAAAATGATGCGCGGGCCAGGCCGCCGCGAAGTCGGCCACGGTGCCCTTGCCGAACGCGCACTTGCGAGCCTCATTCCCGCGGAAGCCGAATTCCCCTACGCGATTCGCGTCGTCTCCGACATCATGGAGTCCAACGGCTCTTCGTCGATGGCTTCCGTCTGCGGCGGCTGTCTCGCTCTGATGGATGCAGGCGTGCCGATCAAGGCTCCCTGCGCCGGAATCGCCATGGGGCTCGTCGTTGAGGGCAACGATTACGCCATCCTCACCGACATCGCCGGTGCCGAAGATCATTACGGCGACATGGACTTCAAAGTCGCCGGCACACGCGAAGGAATCACCGCTCTTCAAATGGACATCAAAGTCTCCGGCGTGAGCGTCGCCATGATGCGCGAAGCTCTCGCCCAGGCGAAAAAGGCCCGCTTCGAAATCCTCGACAAAATGCAGGCCGCCATGCCCAGCGTCCGTTCGGAAATCTCCGAATACGCTCCGCACCTGTCCATCTTGAATATTCCGACGGACAAAATCCGCGACCTCATCGGCCCCGGCGGGAAGAATATTCGCTCCATCACCGAATCCACCGGCTCGAAAATCGACGTCAGCGATGACGGAACCGTCCACATCTTTGCCGTCAACGGCAAAGCCGCCGACGAAGCTCTGCGCCGCGTCCGCGAAGTCACCGCCACCGCCGAAGTCGGCAAGACCTATCTCGGCAAAGTCGTCCGCATCGCGGAGTTCGGTGCCTTCGTTGAACTTTTCCCCGGCACCGACGGCCTTCTGCACATCAGCGAAATCGCTGAGCAGCGCATTCGTTCCGTTCGCGACGCGCTTAAGGAAGGCGATCAGGTGATGGTGAAAGTTCTCGCCATCGAGGGCAACAAGATCAAGCTCAGCCGCAAAGCCCTGCTCCGCGAAGCTCGCGAAAAGCAGAAGCCCGCGCAGGCCGCTGCCGCTGCGGCACAGGTTTCAGGATCGGCCCCGTCGGACCTCGGCGAAGAGCCTCAAGCCTGAGAGCGCCAACGGAAACCGCAAGCACCGTCGGCGTCGGCCACCAGCCGATGCCGCCGTGCCCGTAACGCTGCACACGCGCGGCTCATCAAGGCACAAAAAAAGGGAGGCGAAAACGCCTTCTTTTTTTCAGCTCCGTCGCCCCATTTGTTCAAGTCCCATTTGGAACTGGAACTAAGATTCCATTCCTCGTAACTTGCCCGCGAATTCAGAAAATGCAGGCTTCTCCCTTCGGCCCGCATACAGAACTCTTTCTCCTCTTGACAATCCAGAGAAAGAGAGAGTATCGTCCTCTCGTCCATCTAGAGGAGTCAGGCCGGGGGAACAAATTGATGGCTTCCAGTTCCGAAAGCAAACAAAGCGAATTGGTCCAGGGCACCTTGGACATGCTCATCCTGAAAACGCTCGCGCTCGAACCCATGCACGGCTACGGCATCGCCCTGCGCATCGAGCAGATCAGCAAAGGCGTCTTTCAGGTGAATCCCGGTTCGCTGTTTCCCGCCTTTCGCCGCCTGGAGCGCGCCGGATGGCTCAAGTGCGAATGGCGAGCGACCGAAAACAATCGCCGCGCGAAGTATTACATCCTCACCGAAGTCGGCCGCCGGCAATTGAAGAACGAAACGCGCGAATGGAGCCGCCAAGCTGCCGCCATCGCGCGCATTTTGGAGGCATCGTAGCAACCATGCCTGCGCTTCGCAAAATTTGGGTTGGCGGGCGCGCGCTGTTCAGGAAAAAACGTGAGGATGCCGCGCTCGATGAAAAGCTCCGCGATTTCGTCGAGCAAAGAGCTGCGGCAAAAATGGAGATGGGCTTCAGCCGCCAGCAAGCGTTGCGGGAGGCGCGTATGGAAATGGGCAGCATGGACTCAGTAAAGGAAAAAGTCCGCGCCGTTGGATGGGAGACCGCTTTCAGTTCCTTCTGGCAAGACATCCGTTTCGCGTTTCGCGTCCTTCGCAAAACGCCGCTCATCACTGGTATCGCGCTACTCTCTCTTGCTCTCGGCATCGGCGCCAACACCGCAATCTTCAGCCTCATCGACGCCGTCATGCTCCGCATGTTACCTGTGCAGAATCCTGAACAGCTCGTGCAAATCGGGTTGAAACCTCGCATGGGTCAAAATGCGAACACCACCGTAACGAATCCGATTTGGGAGCAGGTGCGCGGTCATCAGGACGTTTTCTCCGGCGTTTTTGCCTGGTCGCCGAGAACTTTCGACCTCGCCAACGGCGGCGAAGAAAACGATATCAACGGCATTTACGCCAGCGGAGATTACTTCAACGTTCTCGGTGTGCGCCCAGCCGCAGGACGCTTGCTCGCTGCTTCCGATGACATCCGCAGCTGTCCCGGCGTCGCCGTGCTCAGTTATGGTTTCTGGCAGGACCATTACGCTGGTGCGCAATCCGTGATTGGCAGCTTCATTCGCGTGAACGGCCATGAATTTCCCATCATCGGCATTGCACAGCGCGGCTTCACTGGTACCGATGTTGGCACGCCATTCGGTGTGGCGATTCCGATCTGCGCAGCAGCGATTTTCGGAAGGTCTCTCGACAATCGCACCGCCTGGTTCCTCTCGATGATGGGCCGCCTCAAACCCGGCGCAAACATCGCGCAGGCTCAAGCTCGCATGAAAGTCCTGTCGGCCCCGCTTTTTGGCGCCGTTGTCCCCCAGGATTCTAGCGCCAACGCGCAGGACTTTTTTCGAAGGAACACGTTCGCCCTAACTCCCGCATCCACTGGGAGCAGCAGTTTCGCTGGCGTACGCGACCAATACAGTCAGCCGCTGCAAATCCTGATGTTCGTCGTTGGACTGGTTCTGCTCATCGCCTGCGCGAACATCGCCAGTCTGCTTCTCGCTCGCTCCGCGGCGCGCCAGAAGGAAATTGCTCTGCGTCTGTCTTTGGGAGCCTCGCGAGCCCGTTTGATTCGCCAGGTTCTCACCGAAAGCATCGTGCTCTCCGGCGCCGGTGCGATTCTCGGCGTTTTCTTCGCGCGATGGGGCAGCGCGCTGCTTGTTCGTTTCGTTTCCACCGATCAGAGCCAAGTCTTTCTCGATCTGAAAATGGACGGCCCGGTCCTGGCCTTCACCATCGGCATCGCCGTGCTTTGCGGAGTGCTCTTTGGGATTTTGCCTGCCTTCCGTGCCACACGCGTCTCTGCCAGTTCTGCGATGAAAGAAGGTCAATCGCAAGGTGCAGGCGGGCGCTCGCAATCGGCTCTAGCGCGCTGGATTGTCGCCGTGCAAGTCGCTCTCTCCCTGATTTTGCTGGTTGGCACCGGTCTCTTCGTCCGTACATTCGCCAATTTAATGACCGTTGATCCGGGCTTCGACCGCGACAATGTCCTGTTGGTCGACACGAATGTTCATAGTGCTGGACTGCCCGAGCCCGCTCTCGTGCCGCTCTACGGCCAAATGCTTGCGAAATTGCAGGCGCTTCCCGGGGTCGTTTCCGCCAGCCAGTGCCTGTTATATCCGCTCGACTCGGGCGATGAGTGGACCTCCGAGGTTTCAGTGCCGGGATATCAGCCGCCGAGCGGCGTTGTGCCGGGTGTTTATTCGAACTGGGTCACGCCTGGATACTTCTCCACGATGCGCACAGCGCTGCTCGAAGGTCGTGTGTTCGCGGCCCGCGATTCCGCAAACTCAACGCCCGTTGTCGTCATCAATCAGCTGCTGGCGAACACCTACTTCCGCGGACAAGACCCGATCGGCAAGCATATCCAGCTTGGAGGGCCGGAAATCGGAGACAAACCACTCGAAATTATCGGCGTGGTGCAGAACGCAAAGCGTGATTCGCTGGATCAGGACTTTCTTTCAACCGCATACGTCCCGCTCGCCCAGGTTCACAGCCTCCGCGGAGACACCACCTTTGAAATTCGCACGGCTGACACACCCGGCGCGCTGATTCCCGCGGTCCGCGATGCCATGGCCAGCGTGAATAAGTCTGCGTCTCTGGAATTCAGCACATTGAAACAAGACGCTGATGATTCCGTGCTGCAAGAGCATTTGATGGCCGTTCTCTCCGGATTCTTCGGCGCCCTCGCGCTCTTGCTCACCGCCATCGGCCTTTACGGCGTCATGGCCTACGTGGTCACGCAACGCACCCACGAAATCGGCATCCGTGTGGCCCTCGGCGCGCAGCAAACGTCCATCCTTCGCCTCGTCATGCGCGACGCGGCAATCGTCCTCATCGCTGGCGTCACTGCCGGACTCCTCGGCTCTATCTGGATTTCGCGGTTAGTGAAAGGGCTTCTCTTCGGCCTCACGCCCAACGATCCTTCGACGCTCGTGCTCGCCATCCTCGCGCTCGTCGCCGTCGCACTTATCGCAACGTACATCCCCGCCCGCCGCGCGATGCGCGTCGATCCGATGGTCGCTCTCCGCTACGAATGACGCTTCCCCGAAGAAACGTCAAATAATTTGGTCGTATTTCTTCCTATTGCGCGCTTCTCCCGCGCAAGGTATCCCGCTCCTCGCGTGCGCGCATGGCCGCCAAATCCTCTGGCATAGCGACCGGTTTGTCACGCGGAAGCCGTCGTTCGGCGCAGGCGGGTCGCGTTCCGCTACGAATAGCAGGCTTCTTATTCGCACTCCCTAGTCGCTCAGGCTGTCATCCCGAACCCAGCCCGGGCTCGGGCCGGACAGCCGCTCACGGTGAAAGAAGCGCGGAATGGCGGTGAGGGACCTGCTTTGCGGTTGTCTTTGTCTCTCTGTAGCGCAGAGCTTCGCGCATCTCCGAAGTTCTGCGGCTTTTGGCACTACGCACGCAGGCTTCAGCCTGAGTGCACTTGGTTTCTTCATGTGCGCATGCCGCCCCAAAGCTGTCGTTTGGCGCAGCGGATCGCCCGCGGTCATTCACACATACTCTTGCAGCGTACGCATCATGATTTCCCTTCCTATTCGCGCCTGTGTTTGGCGCGATGTATTCCTTCTGGCACCTCTCGCGCCATGCGGGGCATGCCGCGCCGAAGCCGTCATTCGGCGAAGGCGGGTCGCTTCCGCTACGAATAGTGAGTTTCTTGTTCGCCCTATCTTCGCTTTTATCGTTCCCCTAAAGCGTCGACAGGAATGGCCTGGTACTATAACCCAATTTTGAGTCAAATTTTTGAAATTGGCCTGGTCGTCACCTCGCGGCGGCTCACGGGTCCGAGCGCATCCATACACCAGAAATTTCCATTTTTCTTAAGAAATTAGCAAATTCCGAAATTTTGATACCCTGAGAATGGTCAAAAAGGCCATTTTTGAATGGACTGCCTTGTCTCTCAATTTCGAGGTGTTTTTTGGGGCAGAAAAAGACAATTTGGCCTGTTCTAGTACCACCCTGCGGAAGAAAAATCGCGTGCTCAGCTGGCTCGGTCGATCCGTGCCCCGAGCGCCTTCAGTTTATTTTCGATGCGCTCGTATCCGCGGTCGATGTGATACACGCGATCCACGATTGTTGTATTTTCAGCAACGAGTCCTGCCAGCACCAACGAAGCGCTCGCGCGCAAATCCGACGCGATGATTGTCGTGCCACTCAGTTTTGTTGGTCCGTGCACAATCGCTTGCCGTCCGCTGATTTCGATGTTTGCGCCCATGCGAATGATCTCGCTCGCATGCATGAAACGATTTTCGAAAATTGTTTCCGTAATCACCGAATCGCCATCCGCCTGGGTTGCCAGCGCCATGTATTGCGCCTGCATGTCCGTCGCAAACGCCGGATACTCTTCCGTCGTAATGTCGGCGGCGCGCAATTGTCCCGGCGCGCAAACGCGCAAACTCGTTTTGCTTTCCGCAGTGATTTCCACGCCGCACTCTGCAAGTTTGTCGATGATGGCGCAAAGATGAAGAGGTTCGCATTCGGTGAGCAAGACATTTCCGTGCGTGATTGCTCCGGCGACCAGAAATGTACCGGCTTCGATGCGATCTGGAATTACGGCGTGTTTCGCGCCGTACAATTTGCCGACTCCGCGCACGCGAATGGTCGAAGTTCCCGCACCTTCGATTTTCGCGCCCATTTTTGTAAGCAAGTCCGCGAGGTCGGTGACTTCCGGTTCGCGCGCTGCGTTCGTTAGAACGGTTTCACCTTCTGCAAGCGTCGCGGCCATCAAAATATTTTCGGTGCCGGTCACTGTGATTTTCTCGAAATGTATTTCCGCGCCGCGCAGGCGTTCGGCGCGCGCTTCCACGTACCCGTGTTCCGTAGTCATTTTTGCGCCCATTTTTTCCAGCGCCTGAATATGCAGATCAATCGGCCGCGCGCCAATCGCGCATCCGCCGGGAAGGGAAACGCGCGCGTATCCGAATCGCGCTACCAGCGGGCCAAGAGTAAGCACCGATGCGCGCATTGTTTTC